>JBEAVZ010000217.1:0-2957 GCA_041160645.1 Acidobacteriota bacterium | reverse complement strand
CAACTAAAAACTACCGGGGCCAACCCAGCGCCACCGGTCACCGTTGCAGTGAAAGACGATGCTTTGAGACCCCATCCACAACCGAGTGGGGAAACGTTCCCCAAACCGGAGATTCGATCATTACCAAGAGAACAGCAAGCAAGGAGAAGAAGATGCAGCGAAATCTGCTGAGGAGTGTATTCCTTTTGACAGCCCTGAGTCTGTGGGGCGTGCTGGCGTTGGCTCAAACCGGCACCTCGCGGATTACCGGAACGGTGACCGACCAGAGCGGCGCCGTTCTGCCAGGCGCGAAGGTGACGGCCAGAAATGAGGCGACCGGAGTGACCTTTACCGCGACCACTACCGCCGCTGGCAATTTCAGTTTCGAGTCGGTGCTCATCGGAACTTACGAGATCAAGGTTGAGGCGGGCGGGTTCCGCACCTTTTCCAGCACCGCCAATATCCTCACCGTCGGCTCGCCGCTCGTTGTCGATGTGGCCATGCAGGTTGGCGCCGCGACCGAGATCATCTCCGTCGAGGGGAGCTATGAAAAACTGACCACGACCAATGCCGCACTCGGCGATGTCGTCGAGCGGAAGACGATTACGGAATTGCCGCTCAACGGCCGCAATCCCCTCTCGCTCATCACTCTCCAGCCCGGGCTGGTTCAGCGGACCAGCGGCGGGGCCGGCAGCGGAACCCACGTCAACGGGTCGCGCGATCGCGCCTTCAACGTGACCATCGATGGAATCGATGCCAACGAGCCCTCGGTTCCCAACCCCCAGTCCAACGTCTATCGTCTCAATCCGGACAATGTGCAGGAGTACCGGGTGACGACCCACAATGCGACGGCGGAGAATGGCCGCAACTCGGGCGCGAATGTCGCGATTGCTACCCGTAGCGGGACCAACGAGATTCACGGAACGCTCTTCCACTTCTTCCGTAATTCGATCCTCAACGCCAACGAGTTCTTCAACAACGCCCAGAAGTACCAGGCACTCGCCCAGGGAAATACCGCGATTGCCGAGCGGTTCAACCGCCCCGATCTCAAGCTCAACCAGTTTGGGGCCGAGGTTGGCGGACCGATCATCAAGAATCGGACCTTCTTCTTTGGCAGCTGGCAGGATCAGCGGATCAAGGTCACCCAGCCGATCAACCGCAGTTTTGGAACCCCAACCCTCTACACTCCGGAGGCGCGGGCCGGCATCTTCCGTTACTTCGTCGGCGCCCAGAACCGCCCGGCGGGAACGACCGGCGCGGTAGTCGATGCCAACGGCAAACCGCTCTTCCCGGACTGCAGCGCGACTGTTACGACCAACTGCATTCGCTCTTACAACATGTTTGCCAACGATCCGCGCGGGATCGGCGCCGATCCGACCGTCAAGGCCTACCTTGATCGCTATCCGCGACCGAACAACTACACCGTGGGTGATGGTCTGAACACCGCCGGATATTCGTGGAATACTCCGTCAACGACCCAGGGGCCGAACATCATGGCGCGGATCGACCACACGATCAACGACCGTCAGAGCCTCTTTGGTCGCTACATTCACTCCGATTTCGACACCCTGCAGGGTGACCTGCTCAATGGACGCCCGACCGTCTTTCCGGGCTTCCCGCCCCTTGGCGAAGTCTATCGCGCTTCGAAGAACACCGCCGTTGGCCACCGTTGGACGATCAGCGACAATGTCGTCAACGAGTTCACGGTCGGTCTCGCGCGCTTCCGCTTCTTCTTTACCTGGGGCGAGTCAAACCCTGACTTCCCCAATATTCCGCCTTTCGATTTTGCCAATATTTCAGAGCCTTACATCAATGTGCCCCGCACCGAGCGCACGCTCAGCACCTACCAGATTGTCGACAATCTGAGCTGGGTCAAGGGCGCGCACGTCGTCCGGACTGGCATCAACTTCCGCTTTATTCAGCATAACGATCTGCGCGGGTTTGCCTCCTTCAACATTGCGCCGAGCATCACCTTCAGCCAGGCTGATCGTGCTCCCGGCTGGATCACCAGCGCCAATGTCCCGGGGATCAACTCGGTCGACAACACCCGCCTGCTCAATGCGGTCAACGACCTGCTCGGCATTCCGGCACGGCTCACCCAGGCCTACGTCAGCGATCCGACCTCGGACGCCTATCTGCCGACCGGCAATATCTTCAATAACGGCATCCGTTATAAACAGCTCAACTACTATTTCCAGGATGAGTGGAAAGTCACCCAGAAGCTGACGGTCAATCTCGGCCTCCGCTGGGAGGTCAATCTGCCGGCGACCGAGAGCAACAAGCGGGTCTTCGTCCCGAGCCGCCGTCCGGATATCTTCGATCCGAACAACCTCGTCAAATGGGAACGGGCGGATGCCTGGTATGAGAACACGACCTGGAAAGCGGTCGGCCCGCGTCTGGGTATCGCCTACGCGATCAATGACAAGACGGTCATCCGCACCGGTTATGGTATCGCCTACGACCCGCTCTCGACCTTCCAGGTCACCTCGATTGCCGGGTTTGTGCCAGGCCTCGTGACACGGACCCAACCCCTGGCAACGGCCGTCGATGCCAACAAGCGCATTGCCGAGGGCTTCCCGCAGCAACTCGCCCCGCCGACGACCAAGCCGTCGACCTTCTACGCTCCGGCGATCGCGCGCCAGGGAACCGCGCCCAGTCTCGGCGCTTTCGACCAGAAGATCGGTCTCCCAACCTCCCACGACTGGAATATCAATATCCAGCGTGAACTGCCCTGGGGCATGGTCGCCCAGGTCGGTTATGTCGGAAAGCGTGGAACCCACCTGCTGCGTGGTTATAACCTCAACCAGACGCGGCTCAACTCTGATGTGATCGGATCGTTCAATCGGCTCAAGGCCAATCTGGCAGCCGGTTGCACCAACCGGGCGCTCGGCACCGGCTGTGCGGCGGGCTATTCGGCCGCCCCGGTCGGCATCCTCCTCCAGCTCTCCAGCGAGGCTTTTCTCAACTCCGCCGCGACG
>JBEAVZ010000386.1:0-5508 GCA_041160645.1 Acidobacteriota bacterium | reverse complement strand
ACACTGATCACGACCAGGTCGTCCCGGCCTTCACTACGCACCTCGATCGCCCCGGCCTCCCCGGCATAACGTTTCGCATTGCGGACTATATTGGCGAGCGCCCGGCTGAGCAGTTCGGGCTGGGCGATCACCCTAAGATCCTCATCCATGGTGATCCGAACCTCCACTCCGCCAGCTTCACGGCCGACAACCTTCTCAATGAGGGGACGGAGCGGCACGACGACCAGGTTTATCCTGACCCCTTTCAGTCCTGAACGGGCATAGACCATCAGTTCACTCACCAGCTGCGACATCAGCGTCACCTCTTCACGGACATCACGGATATAGTGGTGGAGGTTGGGATTCGATCGTTCCTCGAGGATCTCGAGGGCAATGCCCATCCGCGCCAGCGGGGTGTTCAGTTCGTGGGAGATGTCCCCAAGAAACCTCTTCTGTCCTTTGACGAAACCATCGAGTCGTTCGGCGAGATGATTGACGGCCCGCCCAAGTCGCCCAAGCTCATCCGCCCGTGAGGTCGCGACACGAATATCGAACCTCTCCTCAGCGATCTGCTCCGTCGCATCGGTCAGTTGACGGATCGTTCCGGTGAGACGGCGGACGAACGGCAGCCAGAGAATGATCGAGATGAGCAGGATCGATGTCGCCAGGACAACCAGCGGAAGCGGATCGAAGAAGAGTCCGTGTCCGGTGATGGAATCAGAGACGGCAATCAGAACGGCGCCGCGCCCCGGGTGACCATTCGATGGATTGTGGTAGGGAATTCTGGCCCCTGCCCAGTAGAGGGTTGGCGCAGTCGTTCTGATCAGAAATCCCCGCGGATGAATGGCCGCTCCCGACCTGCGTCCCGGCGTCACCAGAGGGGCCAGAGGGGCCAGAGGGGCCGGTGGTCCCGGACCGCGGGTCGAGGGCGGCACTGGTGGCTGGCTAACAAATCCGCGCTCTTCAGTAGGTGGCTCGGGCGGTGGCGGTGGCTCGGGCGGTGGGAATCGTGGCAGTTGCAGTTGTTGCCGCACCTCCTCGGGGAGGGGCCTGGGGCGTCCGGCGAGCTGGCGGCCATGCGGAGCGAAGAGGACCAGATCGACCTGCCAGGTCTTTCCGTACCGATCCAGCAGCTCGTTCTGTTCATCAGCGTTCAGCTCGCGCAGCTCATCAGCGATCACCCGCGAAATCACCTCAAACTGACTGTTCTGCGTGAAGATCAGAAAGCGATCCGGATCAAACTGGTAACGGAGGACGATCAGGCCGATCAGGAGTCCACTGATCACCGCGAGGTTGAGTAACATCCAGAGGATGATCTTCAGGTAGAGGGATGAGCGTAACTGCAGCTTCATTCTACTCTCTCCATTCTTCCGGGTGGCGAATCATCATATACCCGGCGGAGCGGATCGTTCTGATGTAGCGCGGATTTCGCGCCTCGTCTCCGAGTTTGCGACGCAGGCTGGAGATGTGGACATCGATCGAGCGATCGAACACCTCGTAATTGCGATCGGTAATCTCATTGAGCAGCTGTTCACGGCTGACAACCCGGTCGGCCGCGCGCGCGAGGCAAAGCACAAGGTCGTACTCAACCGGCGTCAGCAGCAGCTGCTGGCCGGCCAGAGAGGCCTTGCGGGCTGCCGGCGCGATGAGCAGATCCTGAACGATTATCTCTGTGCCGTTCTCCTGATTGTTGATCGTCGAGCTAACGATTCGTGACCGGCGGATGACCGCCCGCAGCCGCGCGAGCAGCTCGCGCATCGAAAAGGTCTTTGGCAGGTAGTCATCAGCACCCATTTCAAGCCCGGCGATCCGGTCTGCCTCATCATCCATTGCCGTCAGCATGAGGATAGGAATTGTCGAGACCTGGCGCAGCTGGCCGAGGATCTCGTGACCGTTCATGCCCGGAAGCATGACGTCGAGGATGATCGCCGCGAACCCTCCGGCGGTCGCGCGGGAGAGCCCCTCCCGTCCATTGTGGACGGCGGTTATCTCATACCCAAGCGGGCCCAGATAATCGCTGATCAACCGGCAGAGTTTGAGATCGTCGTCGATCAGCAGGATGCGTAGGTTGTCGGTCTGGTCGGTCGTCATTTGGCCTTTCGCGGCGCCTCCGGTGAGGTGGCGATGATTGCTCCCCGGTACATTCCCATTCCGCAGGAGAAGCGCAGCGCGCCCCCGCTGGTAGGTGGCAGCTCGATCGTGGTCGTCTCGCCAAGGGGGAGTTGCCGGCGCAGCCCAAGGGCAGGGAAGACGATCTGGCTGGCGCAGTTTGGCTCCACCAGCCGCTCGATGGCCAGCCGGATCGGGACGCCCCCGGGAACCTGGATCTCGGCGGGCAAAAAGCCCTGCCGACCAACCCGCACGAGGATCGTTCCCGGTCGGTGCGTTGGAGTTGGCTGGCGTGGCTCCGCCACCGCCCCTTCAACTTTGACATCGAAGGGAGCGGTGATCAATCTTCCCGCGACCTGGAATTGCGCCCAGATGCGATAGAGTCCGGGTTGGGGGAAGATGATCATGGTGCGAACTTCTTGCGGAGCGGGGCCGGGATCAGCGGCCAGATGGAGGTGGCCGGGAATCTCCGCTGGCGGTGCCGTTCCTTCCGCGACTGGATGGGCGTGGATGAAGTGGCGATGCGCCGGATCGATCACCACGAAATGGGCCCACGCGCCCAGGAATGGTTCAAGCCCCGCGGGGAGTCCACCAGTTCGATCCCTGATTCGCAGACGGAAATCGATCTCTTCTCCGGCGCGGAGTTGCCCCTGCGGGGCAAGCCGCAGCCGCAGCTCACCCATTGATTGCGCGCTTGGCCCCGCCCTCGTCAGGCGTTCGCGGGGTCGTGACCTGCCCCCTTTACCCGCAATCTCGAGCAGAAAGGCGACAATCTGCGGAGCTCCACCGGGCGGGGTATAGTCGGCGTAGAGCCGGTAGCGCCGACTCTCGCCAAATTGATGAACGACCTCGTACCGATCACCGGCGACCAGTTCGGGGTGGAGATGCTCGAACTCGGTCAGATCCTCGGAGACGACCAGCAGGTGGAGCGGTTTTTCGTGAACATGCTCAAGGGCGCGGATCGTCTCTCCCAGCGGGTTCTGTGCCGCGAAGCTGAGACGCAGGGGCCGGCCGGCCACCGGCTCTCCGCCGCTGACTCGAAGGCTGAGCTGGTAGCCTTCCTGAATAGTCAGCGCGGGAATCATCCGCTCGGGTTGGCGGGAGATCTCCCAATCTGGCGGCCGGTCCGGTAGCCCCGCTTCGTCAAGGCAGGCCTCCGCCAGCTGACTGTGGGTGATTCTTCCACGGTAGTGGGAACCCAGGAGGTAGGGGAAGGCCAGCCGGCCCACCTCATCGATCGTCAGAAAGTAGGCGTAGGTGCCCTGCGGATATTCCGGAGTCACCGTCCAACGACCATTGAAGCGATCGAGATCCCCTGCGCCAGGCGCGTAGTGATAATCTTCAACAAAGCTTCCCAGCGGGTACTGCGCATCGACATCCGGACCACCCTGCCCCGGAGTGAGTCGGGTGCCATCCGGCAGCGTGTCTCGGGTCGTAATCTGCCGCAGCCTATAACCAGAGCGCATCCGGCGCAGCCCCCCGCGACCATCCGGGTTCACATAGCCCCAGGGACCGTAGATGGGGTAGCCATCAAAAGCAAAGCCGATGATGGGAGAGTGGATGCCGCGCCCGGCGATCAAGGGGCCAAGCAGCCCGGGCGGGGTCGAATGGGTCGGCGCGGCCTGCGGCCGTCCCGCTGCCACCAGCAGCCCGTCATCATTGATCGCCAACTGGTCAAAATGCCAGATGTTCTGTCCGCGGTATGACTGACGGCTGTGCAGGTCACGGATCGGCACTCCGTTCACAAAAAGCCCGACCACCTCCGGTCTCACCCGCACTGGCTGACCATCGTTCGAGTCTGGCAGGACCGGGCGGGCCGGGATCCGAAACCTGAACCGGCGCACCCGCTCGACCTGCTCGTCAGGTGCCTGCAAGGGGCCGAAGTAGTAGAGTGAGATGCCGGCCGAACGGACCTCGATCAGGTGCCCATCAGATTTGACCGAGTGGACTTCAGGTCGGATAGCCATCACCCGTTCATCTTTAAACCGGCCTGGCAACTGGCCCGGCCCGCCGCTCAACTGGCTGGTGATCCACGGCGAACCCACCTCCTGGCCACAGACCACGGCACTCCCGCCCGTGCAGATGAGCAGCACCAGGAGGGCCAGATGACGGGTTCCCGACAATGGCTTGGCCATCGAAGACTCCTACTTGATCGAGATGCTGACCGGGTTGGATGGACGCTCCCCAGCGGTAATCACCACCGACACCCGGCCCCTTCCCACGAGCGCCGCGGGAAGGCGGACGTTGAACTGGTCTAGCCCGGGGTATGTCCCCTGGGCTCCGGCATAGGCGACTGGCGCCTCAACGCCATCGATCCTTGCGCTGACTCCCGGATTGATGTTTCCCAGACCGCTCCCGAAGAGCACCAGGTAGACCTCGTCAGTGGCCGGACCGAGATCGATTGGCCGTGGTTCGATCACGCCGTTGCTGAACTGATATAAATCTTCACTCGTCACCTCGCCGTTCCGCGCCCGCACGACATAGGCGGCCGCCAACCCCTCGCTGTTCAGCATAAAGAGGTTCGGATAACTCCCGAGGATGTTGATGGCGCCGTTGATCGAGCTGCCGTTGGCGCTGATCGTCACGGTGGCCAGACCACTGGCTGTGGCTTCAGGCACCCGGTAGTTGATCTGGCCCGGTGAGGCATAAGAGATCTGCGCCGGTCGCGAGACGCCGGTTGAATCACGAACCGTCACCGTGCTCCCCCCAAGTGAAAATGGCCAGGTCGGAGTCGCGGCACTCGCGGTTGCCGTAGCCAGCTGCGCGCCAAAGATCGAGAAGGCGCTCGCCAGTGCACCCGGAGCGAGTGGGCCACCTTCGAAAGAGGCCGCCGAGACATGCATCGTTCCCGGATTGACCGGACCTCCACCGATATCACGCTGCTGCGCATTGCTGTAACTGCTGCCATCCAGCACATTGAAGACCGCCACCCCGTTGACCCAGATCCCTACCGGGCCCAGCCCGGTGTTGGTTCGCGCGGTCGTGCCGGTTGGGGTGAGAGGCACCTGGACGCGGAAAGACTGGACTGACGGGAAGTTCATGAATACTCCGCCGTTCGAACCGTCGATGAACCACGGCCCCATGACATAGCTGGCAAGATTGTTTGAGCTGATATAGACGGCACTCTCCGTGAAGCTGATCGATTGGGCATCACTCCGCGCAGGCGTCGTCACGCTTCCCGTTGCCTGCGCTCCGGCCGGTACGGCGGAGGGCCAGGTTGTCTTTGCCCCGGCGGCCGGATCGAAGCCGCTCACGACGCGGGCGCTCTCCTGTGAATTGCGCGTCGGCCAGGAATTGAGTTGCGGTAAGGGCGAGGCTGGCTGCTGAAGCGTCCCATTGGCAACGTAGCTCTGTGCTCCAGCCGGCGCCGCAGAGCTGTTGCTGCCGGTCAGTGCGCTGTTGTATTGCATTCCGATAATG
>JBEAVZ010000362.1:0-4907 GCA_041160645.1 Acidobacteriota bacterium | reverse complement strand
GTGTTCGATCGAACGGACACCGGCCCGCACGGCCGCCAGTCCCCCCTCGTCCCCGTGAGCATGGGCCGCGACGCCCCGCCCGAAACGCTGCGCCTCGGCGACGATGACCCGCATCTCCTCTTCTGAGTAAAGTTGCCGACGCGGATCGGTCGAGACTGTGCCGGCGCGATCGGTCGCGTTGACTTTGATCACATCGACACCGCGCTCGAGCTGGACCCGGGTCGCGCGTCTGATATTCTCCAGTCCTCGGATGTGCGGAATCATATCGGCCAGCTGGGGAAAGTCGAGGAAGAAGCCCTCCCGCGGCGTCGGATAGATATGGTAGCCAGCGGAGAGTACTTCCGGCAGGTCAACCTGGCCACGGCGATTCAGCTCCCGCATCCCAATATCGACAAAGTGGCTGATGCCCATGTTTCTGGATGTCGTCACCCCGGCGCGCAGCGCCGCGCGCGCGGCATCGAGATCGCCAATGTGGGTATGAGCGTCGATCATCCCCGGCATTACCCAGCGTCCCGCCAGGTCGACCGTCTTGTACTCAGGTGGTATCCCGTCGCGCTGCCGATCGATTCGCTCGATCCGTCCATTCCGGATCAGTATCGTCATCCCCAGCTGCGGCGAACCGCTCTGACCATCGATCAGGTTGGCGTTGAGCAGCGCCAGAGGCGGCGCCTGGGCGGCGGCTGTCGCCGCGAAGATATACAGGATAAATATTGACAGGATGAATCTCATAAAGTGGGTCCTCGCCGCTGATCTGTATTATACTGATCCTCCGTTTGGGCCATGCGCAATGCTTGTCCCAATCGTGATATGGTCATCGCAATCAGAATCAGAATCAGAATCGGAATCAGAATTTGACCATAACCTCTTCCGTAAGGAAACCCCAGCACATGAAGAAACTGAAACTCCCCTCGATCCTCGTCTGCACCGCACTTGGCCTGCTGGTCTGTTGGCTGATGGACACCCGATTCGTCTCCGGCCAGAGCCCTACGGTTACTTACACCAAGCAGATCGCTCCGCTTTTCCGCCAGCGGTGCGAAGAGTGCCACCGTCCGGGCGGGGTAGCGCCGATGTCATTTCTGACCTATGAGGAGACTCGCCCGTGGGCGCGGGCCATTCGGGAGAAGGTTGTCACGCGGGCCATGCCACCCTTTCATGCCACCGGAGCGCTGGGGCGTTTCCATGATGACCCCCGCCTGACAGACCAGGAGATTGCCCTTATCACGCGCTGGGTCGATAGCGGCGCTCCAAAGGGAAAAGGTCAGGCGCCCCCGTCGGCGGCCCGTGAATCGAAGGCCAGCTGGGCCAACGGACAGCCCGACCTTGTTCTCAATGTTCGACAAGCCTACCGACTCAAGCGGAACGAAGCGGATCAGTATGTCTTCTTCGTCTTTGACCATGTCTTCACCGAGGAGACCTGGATCAGATCGATCGTCACGCGTCCGGGGAATGCGCGGGTTGTCCACCACGCCAATACGCACGTCGTGCCGCCGCTCTTCAAAGTCCCCGAGAGTGGCTATATCGAGGGGGCCTTTGAGCCCAGCGCGCGCGGGACGGTCATGATCGCCGGATGGGTGCCCGGAACAAACGACGTCATGTTGCCGGTAGGCACCGCCGTCCGCATTCCAAAAGGCATGCGCTTCGGGATCCAGATCCATTATGCGCCAACGGAGGAGGAGACGATCGACCAGACGTCCCTCGGTATCTATTTTGCTGATGGCCGCGTCGATAAGAGTCTGCGCATGCTCGCCGGCGATCGACGCGACCTGCAGATTCCACCCGGCGATCCCAACTATTCGCTCACCGCAAAGCGCACCTTCGATACCGATGGGTTGATTCGCTTCTTCCACGTCCACATGCACCTGCGTGGTAAATCGTACGCTTTTCGCTTTACCTATCCGGATGGCCGGGTCGACACCCCCTTCGAGGTGCCCAACTATGATTTCAACTGGCAACGCAGCTACATCCTGACCGAACCGATGCGCGTGCCGAAGGGCACCCAGGTCGAGTTCATTGGCACCTACGACAACAGCCCCAGGAATCGCTACAATCCCGATCCTGGCGCAACGATTCGCTGGGGAGAGAAGACGACGGATGAGATGATGCAGGGGCGTCTCTTCTGGGAGTCAGCCGATGAGCAGCTGAACCTGACGGTCAGCAAAGGCAGGGTGGTGAAGAGCCCCGGAACCAGCGTGAGCGCCGTCCGTTAGCCGACGGGACCGCGTATTCAGCCAAGCCGGGGCGAGGTCCAAAAAGAAGCGAGGGTGAAAAGAGTTATCTCTTCACCCTCGCTTCTTTTTGGACCTTGTGTGGCTGTCTCGTCAGGCCAACAGCTTGTCGACGACGAGTCCCATGACATCGGTCAGGCGGAAGTCCCGTCCCTGGAAACGGTAGGTCAGCTTTTCGTGATCGAAGCCAAGGAGGTGGAGCAGCGTCGCGTGCAGATCGTGAACGTGGACCCGATCCTCCGTGACATTGAACCCGAGATCGTCGGTCTGTCCGATCGTGATGCCCGGCTTGATTCCGCCACCAGCCATCCACATCGTGAAGGCATTCGGATGATGGTCACGACCATCATCTCCACCCTGAACCATCGGCGTGCGTCCAAACTCACCACCCCAGATGACAATCGTGTCCTTGAGCAGCCCTCGTTGTTTGAGATCCCTGACCAGCGCGGCGCAGGCCTGGTCGGTGTCCTTGCAGTTGGCCGTCAGCGACTTGACCAGATTCCCGTGCTGATCCCAGGCCTCGTGAAAGATCTGGACGAACCGCACTCCGCGTTCAACCAGCCGGCGCGCCATGAGCACCGAGTTGGCGAACGATGGCTTGCCCGGTTCAGCGCCATACATCTCGAGGATATGCTTCGGTTCTTTCGAGATATCGATCAACTCCGGGGCGCTCTGCTGCATCTTCAGCGCCATCTCGTATGAGCTGATCCGCGTCGCGATCTCGGGATCTCCGACCGAATCGAGACGCAGCCGGTTGAGTTTGCCGAGCGTCTTCACGGAGTCCTCCTGGAGGTGTTGATCGACTCCCCGCGGGTTGCTCAGATAGAGAACCGGGTCACCGACATTGCGGAACTGCACTCCCTGGTAGACGGTGGGGAGAAAGCCGCTGCCCCAGTTGCTGTTGCCTCCGCTTGGCCCCTTGCTGCCGGTGCTGAAGACGACGAAGGCCGGCAGATCGTCAGCCTCGCTGCCCAGCCCGTAGGTGACCCATGATCCGAAACTGGGTCGACCAAAGATCATCGATCCGGTGTTCATCATGAGCTGCCCGGGGGCGTGGTTGAAGGCGTCGGTGACCATCGATTTGACGATGGCGATGTCGTCGACGATCTGGGCCGTGTGGGGCAGCAGCTCCGAGATCTCAGCGCCCGACTGGCCATACTTCGCAAACTTGAATTTTGGCCCAAGCAGTTTCGAATTGGGATTGATGAAGGCTGAACGGTAGCCCTTCAGCAGCTCGGGCGGCGGAAGGGTTCCATCGAACTTGCTCAGCACGGGCTTGTTGTCGAAGAGCTCCATGTGGCTCGGACCACCCGCCATGAAGAGGAAGATCACGTTCTTCGCCTTCGGCGTAAAGTGGGGCCGCTTCGGGGCGAGGGGATTGACCGGACCCTGCGCCTGGCCACTTCTCCCCAGCAGATGGTTGAGCGCCAACGCCCCCATCCCGACTCCACACTGCTCGATAAACCAACGACGATTGCGATTGTTCATGTGCTACTCCTTGGTGATCGTCTCATCCAGATTGAGAAGGACGCGGGAGACAGCTGTCCAGGCGGCGATCTCCTCCATTTTGACTCCGGCTGGCAGCGGGCTGGCGTTTTCAGGGTTGTTGGTGGCCAGGTTCCAGGGATTGGCCTCTCCGCGGGCAAATCGCTCCCGCTGCCGCGTGAAGAGTCCAAGCAGCTCCCTCGTCTCACCCACCGCTGGCGTTCGACCGAGCACCCTCCGGAACGCGAACCGCAACCGCTGATTATCTGTCGCTCCGCCCTCCTGCACCGTCTTCCAGGCCAGCGCGCGGGCCGCTTCCATAAAGAGCGGTTCATTGAGCGTCGTCAGCGCCTGCAGCGGGGTGTTCGAGCGCGAACGGCGGACACAGGCGATGTCGCCATTGGGCGTGTCGAAGTTCTGGAGCATCGGGTAGGGAACAGAACGGTACCGGAAAGTGTAGAGAGCTCTGCGGTAGCGGTTCTCACCCTTCTCCTCATACCAGTTCTTTGGACCATAACTGGCGGGCGGCAGGTAGAGAAAATCGGGAGAGGGCGGAAAGACGCTTGGGCCCCCAATCCGTGAGTTGAGCAGGCCGCTCGCTGCGAGCGAGATATCCCGAACGATCTCGCCATCGACCCGGACGCGGGAACCGCGCGCCAGCAGTCGATTGTAGGGATCGCGCTGCTGCAGTTCCGGGGTGACGGCGGATGATTGCTGGTAGGTGGCTGAATTGACGATCAGCCGATGGATGTGTTTGAGGCTCCATCCATTCTCCATCAATTCGACCGCCAGCCAGTCGAGCAGTTCTCGGTGGGATGGTTCATCGCTCTGTTTTCCGAAATCTTCGGAGGTCGCCACGATCCCGGTTCCAAAGTAGGTCTGCCAGAGTCGGTTGACGATCGAACGGGCAGTGGTCGGAGAACGGCGATCGACCAGCCACCTGGCAAACGTCAGCCGATCGACTGGCTGGCCTTCCGGAAGAGGGTGCAGAAAGGCCGGCACACCGGGCGCCACCCGCTTTTCAGGTCGCAGGAAGTCCCCGCGCCGCAGTTGGAAGGTCTCACGCGTCTCGCCGCGTTCAGCATAGACAAGCTGCGAGGAGCCCTCCGGATATTCGCGCCAGAGGGCGGCGATCTTCTCATTCTCTGCCCTGAACTCGGGCACGGTCAGTCGCCAGGAGCTGAAGACGGTCTGCAC
>JBEAVZ010000360.1:0-5019 GCA_041160645.1 Acidobacteriota bacterium | reverse complement strand
ATCGTAAAGCGTCGAGGCGAAGTTAATTGAGGCCTTGACGAAGAAATAAAGTTGTGGGAATATTCCTTTTCGTTTTGGCCCACCCTAAAGGCGGCGTAGCCAAGTGGTAAGGCAGAGGTCTGCAAAACCTTTATTCATCGGTTCGATTCCGATCGCCGCCTCCATACACTTTTCATAATATTCAATCAGGAACTTCCTTGCTGCTGCAAAATCCACTGATGGGGTCGGATTGGATATCTATATTGATTTGCCGCCTATTCTACCCTTCACGGCAGGTCGAATAAGGATCCAGATCAACCATCGACCACATCTGCTCTCGGGCCGATCGCCACCGACCATTTGAGCCAGTCCCTGCCCCATCAGCGCAGACCTGACTCTCCCGGACACACTCCGAATCACCTCGCGTAATCCGCCAGCCCAATCATTGCCTTCAAGTAGTCAACCGTACTTACCCACAACCCATCATTGACGATCTGCCGGGAACGAGCCTATAGTCAGCATGTATTCACTCAAGCGAATGTATGAGCATTCGCGGGGACCAGTGGCCGGAGTGGAGGCCACTCGAAAAGCCGGAAATGCCAGAAATGGAGGAACGGTCATGAAGCTTGAAGTTTTCGATCCGGCGATGTGCTGCTCGACCGGGGTCTGTGGGAGTGAGATAGATCCGCGGCTCGCCCAGTTTGCGGCGGATCTCGCCTCGCTGAGCGCGGCGGGGGTCGAGGTGGTGCGCTACAATCTGGCCCAGGAACCGGGCGCCTTCGTTTCGAACAGCCTTGTCCAGTCAACGTTGCACACCGCCGGGAGCGCTGCCCTGCCCCTGCTTCTTCTCGATGGTGAAGTAATCTCCCGAGGCAGCTACCCCGATCGCGAGACACTGGCTGGGTGGACTGGGCAGGCCATCCCCACCGAGGCGGTCCCGCGCCTGAGCCTGAAGGTGCTTAATCAGTGAGTACTTGGCCCAGTGAGCAATTGATCGACTGGCGACAGACTGAAAGGAGCGGCGATGAACATTCTCGACCGGGCAACACGATTTCTCTTCTTCACCGGAAAAGGTGGAGTCGGAAAGACCTCGATGGCCAGCGCTACCGCGGTGGGACTGGCGGCACGGGGACGGCGGGTGCTGCTCGTCAGCACCGATCCGGCCTCGAACCTCGACCAGGTCTTTGGGGTGAGCCTTGGCAACCTGCCGCAAGATATCCCGGGGATTGATGGACTTTCCGCGCTCAATATCGATCCAGAAGTCGCGGCGCGCGAATACCGCGAACGGATCATTGGCCCCTACCGCACGGCCTTGCCCGCCGAGACGGTCGCCGGTATGGAGGAGCAGCTCTCGGGAGCCTGTACAGTCGAGGTCGCGGCCTTCGATGAGTTCACCAGTTTCATCGTCGATGGTGAATATCTGGCGGCCTTCGATCACGTCATCTTCGACACCGCCCCCACCGGCCACACCCTCCGCCTGCTGCAGTTGCCGGCCGCCTGGTCCGGGTTCCTCGCCAGCGATGAGGCCAGCGATGAGGGAGGACAACGTGGCGCATCCTGTCTCGGCCCGCTCTCCGGACTGAAAACCCAGCAGGAGAAGTATGCCGCGACCGTCAAAGCCCTCTCCGATCCAGCGCTGACGACACTGGTCCTGGTGACGCGACCGGCGCGCAGCGCCATTGCTGAGGCCGCGCGGTCGGGTCGTGAGCTGGCCCAACTCGGACTCAGCAACGCCTTTCTGATCATCAACGGGCTCTTCACCGCGACCGACCGGGACGATCCGGTCGCCCGTGCCCTTGAAGAGCGCGGAAGGCTCGCGCTCGAACAAATGCCGGAAGAGCTGCGATCCCTCCCGCGCATGGAGGTGGCGCTCCGTGCTCACAACATCGTCGGCCTCGAAGCGCTGCGCACCTTACTGACCGACGGTAGTCAGCCTTATGCGGCAACTCCGGCCGCACCGGAGACGACGTTCCCCATCCCTGGCCTCGATGGACTCGCGGCACTGATCGACGAGTTCGGCCAGAGCGGCCACGGACTGATCATGGTCATGGGCAAAGGCGGCGTCGGCAAGACGACCATCGCCGCCGCCATCGCGGTCGAACTGGCCAGGCGTGGTCTCCCGGTCCACCTGACGACGACCGATCCGGCGGCCCATCTCACCCAGACCATTGCGGTCGGTGAGGACGACTCACCCGTTCCGCCCTCGCTGCGGATCAGCCGCATCGATCCAGCCGCCGAGACCGCGGCCTATCGCCGTCAGGTCATCGAACGGACCGGCAAGGGGCTCGACGCGGCCGCCCTCGCCCTGCTTGAAGAGGACCTGCTCTCGCCCTGCACCGAAGAGGTCGCCGTCTTTCACGCCTTTGCAAGGATCGTCTCCGGCGCGCGGAAAGAGATCGTCGTCATGGACACCGCGCCAACCGGTCACACCCTGCTCCTCCTCGACGCAACCGGAGCCTACCACCGCGAGGTGACCCGGAACAGCGGGGCCATGCGCGATCATCTCGTCACGCCACTCATGCGGCTCCGCAACCCGGAATATACCCGCATCCTGATCGTCACCCTGCCCGAGACGACCCCGGTCCTCGAGGCGGCCCAGCTGCAGCAGGATCTGCGCCGCGCCGAGATTGAACCACACGCCTGGATAATCAACCAGAGCCTGGCCGCCAGCCGCGTCAGTGACCCTCTTCTCCGCCAGCGCGCCCTCAATGAACGCGAACTGATTCGCGATGTCGTCAATAAACACGCCCGGCAGGTCGCGCTCGTTCCCCTCCTGACCACGCCGCCAGTCGGCATCAAGGGACTCCAGCAGATCTTCGCGGTGGAGGGCAGATCTTCATCAGCCGATTAGTCAAAGAGCAGGGGCTGGTCACCACTTGCCGGCCCCTCTCTGTACCACCACCTTATGCCCACGCCTCATATTACGGCACATTTTTCTGCAGTATGTCCCGAACAATGGCCCAGTGATCTGGATGAATATCGATTAAAGGAGTTTGCTCATTCATGCGAGACGGGCCGTGATCTGATCACGCAGGTAACGCGCCTCCTCGAGAAAGGTCGGGATGCCGCCAACAACTTCCAGCGCAACGTCTTCGTCGAAGGCTTGGCTGGTTTTTGATCGCATACTGCGGTAACGCTTCCAGTCCGGCCAGGATCCAAGCAGGAGGCCTTGCTCGTTCCCTGAGCGGATCAGATCCTGAAACATCATTTCTTCGTATTGCTCAGGTGTAGGGGAGGCGAACTCCAGATAGCGCTTGAGCATCTTGTGGCTGATTTCGTAGCTGAATTCAAAACGCTGAATCAGTCCGTCGCGGATTTGGGTGTCACTGATGTCCTGCTGATAACGGACCAAGCCCTCGTTCAAGCGATCAATAGCCCTGTCAAGTGGACTGAGGTCAAGTTTTTCATCGGCCATCCTCGTTCTCCATTCAGCATCCAGGATCTTTTAGTTATGATAGCGTCGGTCCCCTGCCCGATCTGCCAATATCCATCAAGGTACGTTGCCCAAACAGTTTAACGTAATTATCGAATTCTCCCACCCCCTAATGAGTGATGGCGCCTGATACTGTGGGCCTGGGTGCGCGGACATCCTGTCCGCATGGTTTCGCCACTCACCTCCTGGCGGCAAGGAGTAACCAGTAGGGGCGGTTCGCGAACCGCCCCTACATTGCCCAAACAGTTTAATGCAATTGGCGAGCTGTCCCCCCCAATACCTGATGGTGTCTGATACTGGGGGCGCGGGTCTTCAGACCCGCATGTCTGACGAGACTCCGCCTTGTCGCAAGCCAGCGGCGTTGCCGATAAAAACCACTGTTCAAAGCACCAAGTCCCAGGCGAGAGATGCATCGTCCTCAAATCTCCAGAACCTTCGATAAGATCCAGTCGCGCTGGACATGCGGGTCTGAAGACCCGCGCCCCCAGTGTCATGACTCCATTCTGGCGGCCTTGGTGCCAGGGCAAACGCATTATAGCTATTTGAAAACATTGACTTTATAGCGAGCGATGGGCATCAATATCGTGGATATCAACCAAAAGGATGAAACCACGATGGCTAAAAAGACTGAGGCACCTTCGCTCCTGGAATATTTTGCGGATCTACCCGATCCACGAATTGACAGATGTAAAGAGCACGAACTGATCGACATCATTGCGATTGCGATACTCGCCGCCATCTGCGGAGCAGAACACTTTACCGAAATAGAAGAATTCGGAATTGCGAAAAACAAGTGGCTCAAGACATTTCTGAAACTTCCCAACGGTATCCCTTCACACGATACATTTGCGCGAGTGTTCGCCCGCTTGAAGCCTGCTGAATTTCAAGAACGGTTTGTTCTTTGGGTCGAGGCAATCGCTGAAATCACGTCTGGTGACATAATTGCTATCGACGGTAAAACCGCACGGCGTTCTCATAACAGAAGTGCTGGAAAGGGCCCATTGCACTTGGTGAGTGCCTGGGCGACGAACAACCGGCTTGTCCTTGGACAAATAAAAGTCGACGAGAAATCGAATGAAATCACTGCGGTACCCGAACTTTTAAGGTTACTCGATCTCAAAGGTTGTATCGTCACAGCTGATGCAATCAATACTCAGAAAGAGACTGCACAAGTGGTTCGTCAGCAAGAAGCAGATTACGTATTGGCTCTCAAAGAAAATCATCCGAATCTGTATTCAGAAGTCGAAGGAATATTTGAGGCGGTGCAGCGAGAAGAGACTGCAGGCCAGAAAGTCAGTTTCCACGAAAGTGTTGACAGAAATCACGGCCGTGTCGAGACGCGGCGTTGTTGGAGCGTGGAAGCGCCTGAATGGTTAACCGGATTTGATCAATGGTGCGATCTGCGAAGTCTGATACTTGTCGAAGCGACACGTAAAATCAAAGAGCAAAATACAAATGAAAAAAGGTACTACATCTCGAGTTTGCCGCCTGACGCGAAAAAGGCAGCCCAGGCAGTGCGTGGACACTGGGGAATAGAGAATTCATTGCATTGGATGCTGGATGTGGTCTTTCGAGAGGATGATTCCCGGGTACGAGTAGGTGACGCA
>JBEAVZ010000359.1:0-3265 GCA_041160645.1 Acidobacteriota bacterium | reverse complement strand
TCGAAATACAATTGACAGACCCGGGAGCAAGCTGCTCCGGTCTCTCCTTGCCTGATCGCGAAAGGCGATCAGGCTCAATTATCCGTAAGGAGGATCCGCATTGAGAACATACGAAGTAATGTTCATCTCCGCCCCGTCAGTGGTTGAAGATGATCTGAACAAGCTCACCGCCAACCTGGATACAGTCATCCAGGAGCGTGGCGGCAAGGTCGTCAAGACCGAGAACATGGGCCGCCGCAAACTCGCCTACAAAATCGACAAGTACGACGAGGGAATCTACACGCTGATCTATATCGAAGGATCAGGGCGTGAGATTGCCGAGGTT
Organism: Acidobacteriota bacterium; assembly: GCA_041160645.1. Classification (GTDB taxonomy): domain Bacteria; phylum Acidobacteriota; class Blastocatellia; order RBC074; family RBC074; genus CAIOZW01. Next base: position 2,940 of record JBEAVZ010000359.1, on the reverse strand, counting down.
GAGCGTCGCCTCCGGGTGACCGATTTTGTCATTCGCCACATCACCGTGCGCACCGATGAAGATCTGAAGCGGGCCGCGAAGATGAAGGCGAAGCGCAAGTCCGTTCCTTCCGCCGCACCGGCCGTGGATGGCGTCGACACCGACGCGGACGACAGCGATAACGATGACATGGACTAACCAGGGAGCGAGGAGATAAAAATGTCAAGAAATTTCGATTCTGAGGGTTCAGACCGGGGTGGAAAGTTTGGACGCGCTCCGCGAGGTGGTTCGCGTCGGCGTCGTGTTTCACGACTCTCTGCGGAGAAGATCGACTACATCGATTACAAAGATGTGAAGTTACTGCAGTCCTACATCGCCGAGAACGGCAAGATTCTGCCGCGCCGGTTGACTGGAGTGAGTGCCTGGCAGCAGCGCAAGCTGACTGAGGCGATCAAGCGCGCCCGCAACATCGCGCTTCTTCCATACACCAGATACTAGGGGACGTGCAGCTAACCCGGGAGGCCCCGTTGTGGGTCCCCGAGAGGAGATTTAGAACATGGCAATGATGGAACTATTGCTGAAAGAAGATGTTGACAATCTTGGCGTGCGCGGCGAACTGGTCAAGGTGCGTGCCGGATATGGTCGTAACTTTCTGTTGCCCCGCGGCTTGGCGATTCAGGCCACTCCGGGCAACGTCAAGCAGATCGAGATGCAGCGCCGGGCGCTCCTGAAGAAGGAGGCGACGGAGAAGGCCTCGGCCGAGGGTCAGGCCGCGCTGCTCAAGGAGATCACCCTCGAGTTCGCCCGCAAGGTTGGCGAGCACGGTCTGCTCTATGGATCGGTCACCTCGATGGATATCGGCGAGGGGCTGGTCGCGAAGGGTTTTGAGATCGACCGGCGCCGGATCCAGCTCAAGGATCCGATCAAGGAGACTGGCGAGTACGAAGTGCCAGTCAAGCTCCACCGTGAGGTCATTGCGACGATCAAGGTGGTGGTGACCAAAGAGGCCGAGTAGGGATCTGTTTCAAGTGCGTTGGGGCGCTGGTCCGGTGGGTCACTCCGGATGTTCTGACGGCTCCTGATTGCCGGAGGCCAGCTGCCTGCGGCCAATTAAAGAAAGCCGATTGACGAAGGCGTCGCGTGGTTTAATACTGATAGCGGAGTGGTGGACAGAGATGTCCGACACTCCGCTATTTTCATCCCCGGCGCCTTGGGTGTCGTAATCCCGGTGAAACATCGATGGCCAGAGACGGATTCAAGAAGAGAGAGCGGGTCGAGGAGCGAAGCGCTGACTTCTCGCTCGAGAAGTCGATGCCGAGCAATGTCGAGGCGGAGCGGATGATCCTTGGGGTGGTCCTGCTCGACAATCTGGTCATCAACCAGGTGATCGAGCGGCTGAAGCCGGAAGACTTCTACCTCTTTTCGCACCGGCGGATCTTCGAGAAGATGATTCAGTTGATCGAGCAGGGGCGGGGGATCGACCCGGTGACGCTGCAGGAAGAGTTGCGGCGGAGCGGGGAATTGGAGTCGGTGGGCGGACACGCCTACATTGCGACGCTTTATGACGGGGTTCCGCGATTCTCGAATCTCGACAGTTACGTCAGGATCGTTAAGGGCAAGTCGACGCTGCGGCGGCTGATCAATGCTTCGAACCAGATCATGGCCATGGCCTTCGACGATGAGGAGGAGCCGGAGATGATCCTTGACGAGGCCGAGCGGCACATCCTGGCCATTGCCGAGGACCGCATCAAGGAAGGGTTTGTCCACATCGGCGAGGTCGCCGGCAAGCAGTTGAAGGTGATCGATGAGATTGCCGGCCGGCAGCAGCTGGTGACGGGGGTTGCGACAGGTTTTCGGGATCTCGATTCGATGACCTCCGGGCTCCAGCGCGGTGATCTGATCATCGTCGCGGCGCGTCCCTCGATGGGCAAGACGGCCTTTTCGATGAATATTGCCCAGAATGCCGCCCTCCACGTCCAGCCGCACGGCGGGAAGGCGGTGATCGGGGTCTTCTCGCTCGAAATGAGCAAGGAGTCGCTGGTGCAGCGTATGCTCTGTTCGCAGGCGCGGGTCGATGCCCATCGATTGCGGACGGGGTCGCTCAGTCGGGAGGACTGGCGACGACTCGGGTCGGCGGTGGGGGAGCTCTCGGACGCGCGGATCTTTCTCGATGACACACCGGGCATCACCGTTCTCGAGATGCGGGCGAAGGCGCGGCGGCTTCTCAATGAGCAGAAGGGTCTCGACATGCTGATTGTCGACTACCTGCAGTTGATGTCCGGGCGGGGAAGGACGGAGTCGCGTCAACAGGAGGTTTCACAGATCTCCCGTGAGTTGAAGATGCTGGCGAAAGAGCTCAATGTCCCGCTGATCGCGCTCTCCCAGCTCTCGCGCGCACCGGAGACGCGAACTGGTCAGCATAAACCGCAGCTCTCCGATCTCCGCGAATCGGGAAGCATCGAGCAGGATGCCGACGTGGTCATGTTCATCTACCGTGAAGAGGTCTACAAGCCGGAGACAGAGAAGCAGAACATTGCCGAGATCATCATCGGTAAGCAGCGAAACGGCCCCGTCGGATCGGTCGAATTGGTCTTCCTGAAATCGCTGACCCGTTTTGAAGATCGGGCCCCGGGTGCAGGGATGGATGGCGCTCCGTTCGAATAAGAGGTGGTGAGGATGTCTGATCGGCACAGCCTCGGGAATCTGCCGCATCGTCCGACCTGGGCGCGGGTCGATCTGGGCAACCTGCGCCACAACTACCGCGTGCTGCGGCAGCGGCTCGATCCGGGGGCCGGATTGATGGCCGTGCTCAAGGCGAACGCCTATGGCCACGGCGCCCTCGAGTGCGGACGGGCGCTCGAAGAGGTCGGCGCCGATTGGTTTGGGGTGGCCTTGCCCGAGGAGGGGCACCAGTTGCGCGCCGGAGGGATTCGAGGCCGGATCTTCTGTGTTGGTGGATTC
>JBEAVZ010000343.1:0-4804 GCA_041160645.1 Acidobacteriota bacterium | reverse complement strand
GGCCCAGGGCGTCGACAACTTTCTCTATCTGCACATCGGACCAAACGTCAGCGCTGGCCTCGTCCTCGAAGGGCGGCTTCAGCACGGTCGATCGGGGCTCGCCGGAGCGATCGGGCGAATGAACATCTACGTCGAGCACCTCGCCACCTCGGTCCAGCTCGAAGAGCTGGTCTCGGCAAGCAACATCGTCCGGCGGACGCGGCTGCGCCTCGAGCGTGACAAGACCTCGGCCCTCTCGCGCCTCTCCGCTGGAGGAGGATTCACCTACGACGACATCATCGACTGCGCCCACAACGGCGATGAACTCTCGCGGATGATGATCGACCGCACCGGCATCTTCATCGCCATTGCCATCGCCGATGTGATAAGTCTGCTCAACCTCTCGCAGATTGCCATTGGCGGAGCGATCGCCGCGCGCCAGTTCCTGGTCGAAGCGGTCGACCGTGAAGTGCGCCTGCGGATGAGCGAGACGCTGCGCGACAACTGTCAGATCGTCGCCGCCTCGCTCGGAGTCGATGCGATGGTTCTTGGAATCGGGATGATTGGTCGCCGCGCGCGCTAGGCCTTCGGATGGCTCCGGTCGTAGACCTCCATCAGCTTGTCCATCGAGACATGAGTGTACTGCTGGGTCGTCGAGAGGCGCGCGTGGCCGAGCAGCTCCTGGATGGCGCGCAGATCGGCGCCGGCGTCGAGCAGGTGGGTCGCGAATGAGTGGCGCAGGCTGTGCGGACTGATGCGGTGCAGATCGGCGCACTGCTTGACATACTTGTCGATCATACGCCCGACGGAACGGGTGGTGATCCGCGTCCCCTGGTAGTTGAAGAAGACCGCCTGCGGATCGATCTTCCCCGGATCGGCCTCAAAGAGCAGCTCTCCCCGCACGCCCAGATAGTCCTGGAGCGCCTTCCGGGCATGCACCCCGAAGGGAACGATCCGGACCTTCCTTCCCTTCCCTTTCACCCGCAGCGTCTGGTTCTCGAAATCGATATCCATCAGATTGAGACTGACCAACTCCGATACGCGCAGTCCGCTCGCATAGAGCAGCTCAAGGATCGCCCGGTCACGCTTGCCCAGCACCGTCTCCGTCTCCGGAGTCTCGATGAACTTGACCATCTGCTCGATCGTCAGATGGTTGGGGAGCTTGCGCTCGACCCGCGGACTCGAGACGAGACTGGCCGGATTGACCTCGAGAATGCCCTCGCGGCAGAGGTAGCGGAAGAAGGTCCGTAGCGAGGCGACCTTGCGATGGATCGAGCTCTTCTTGCGGTTCTGGTCATAGAGCGCGGCCATGTATTCGCGGATCGTCAGATTGTCGATCTCGTGGATTGGCACCTCGCGGCGCTGGCCCTTTCCGTCGACCGGCGCGAGGTGGTCGTGGAACTGGACCAGGTCGCTCAGGTAGTTGCGCAGCGTGTGGGCCGAGGCATTCCGTTCGTACTTGAGGTGGTGAATGAAGTCGTCGATATATTTCTGCATCAGCCCTCTCCTCTCGCACCGGGCGATGTCGCAACCCGGCGACGGAGCAGCGACTTGAGCGCCTGCTCCTCCCGACAACGAAACTCGATCCGGGCGACCAGCAGCGGGAGACCGATTGGCGACCCGGGCGGCCAGTTGGCCGCATCCTTCTCGGTCATGAGCACGGCCGCCGCCCCGGCGGCCTGCGCCGCCGCGGCAATCTCGGCCAGATCGGCCGGCCGGTAACGGTGATGATCCGGAAATGAGCGCGTCCAGCCGAGATTCAGCCCGAGCCGGCGCAGATCATCATAGAACCGCGCCGGTCGCGCAATCCCGGCGATGGCCGCCACCCTGCGCCCTCCCAACTGAGCGACCTCGACCCTCTCTCCCGACTCCCAATCAGAGAGGGAGGTCAGTTCGTGCGCGGCGTGAAAGACCGGCGTCGCCGGTCGCAGGTAACGCTGCAGCAGCTGGTCGAGCGCCCGTTCATCGTAGGGTTGGTCGCTGCGGGTGATGATCACCGCGTCCGCGCGGCGCAGCTGGCTGAGCGGTTCGCGCAGCCGCCCCAGCGGAGCGAGCCGCGCCTGGGGCAGCGGATCGCCGGCGTCGACAAGCAGCAGGTTGAGATCGCGCGCCAGTTGCAGATGCTGGTAACCGTCGTCGAGCAGAAAGACGGCGACGCCGCGCTCGGCTGCAACCGTCTCGTGCAGCCAGCGCCCCGCCTCATAGCGGCGGTGATCGACCACCACCCGCACCCCGGGGCAGCTCCGGGCAAGCAGCCACGGCTCATCGCCCGCCTCTTGCGGCGTCGCCAGCACCCGCGCGCCATCGCTGACCTCAACCCGGCCCCGACTCTCACGCCGGTAACCCCGGCTGAGAATCGCGACCTGCTCCCCCTCGGCGTGGAGATAGCGGGCAATCCAGGCTACGCAGGGCGTCTTGCCCGTCCCCCCAACCGTCAGGTTGCCGACGCTGATCACCCGCCCCGGCAGCCGCTTCGCCAATCCGAACCAGCCGGTCGCATAGAGCGCGACCCGCAGCCGCACCACCGCACCATAGACCAGCGCCAGAACCCCGAGAAGGGGCCGGATCGACCGTCTGAACCAGTGTCGGGACGAAACATCCATCGGCTACCTCGCCTCGGTCAGCGCCGCGATCATGGCGACGGTCCGCGCCGTCGCCCCACGGTTGGCCTCGACCGTCTGCCGGGCTCGCTCACCCATCGCCGCCGCGGCTGCCGGATCGGCCAGCAGCGAGGCCCAGACCTCCGCCAACCGCGCGGTCAGGACCTCATCATCCTCTCCCCCGATCTGGATCAGCGCATCCGCCCGGAGAAACCCAGCCGTCATCTCGCGAAAATTATGCATGTATGGACCAACGACAATCGGTCGCCCGGCCAGCGCCGGCTCGAGAATGTTGTGCCCGCCGATCGGCCGCAGACTGCCGCCAACCAGCACCAGCGTCGCCAGCTCATAGACCAGCGCCAGCTCCCCGATCGAATCGAGCAGAATCACCTCTCCCGCCACGCCGGCCGCCGCCTGGCTCCGCCGGACCATCGTCAGCCCCGCCGCCTCAATCAGCTCCGCCACTTCATTGAACCGCTCCGGATGGCGCGGGGCAATCAGGAGCCGTCCGCCCGCCATCCCTTCCCTCACCCGCAGGCGCTGCCAGGCCGCGAGGACGATCGCCTCCTCGCCCGGATGCGTGCTCCCGGCGACGATCAACGGCGTCGCGCGCCCGCCACACAAACTCTCCAGCGCGGCCAGCCGCGCCTCATCAACCGCGCCGCCACCCAACCCGACGTCGTACTTCAGATTGCCCGCCACGATCACCCGCGCCGGATCGGCCCCAAGCGCAACCGCCCGCGCCGCATCCACCTCGCTCTGCATGACGAACCGCGTCACCAGACCATAGAGCCGCCGCACCAGAAACCGCACCCGCCGCGCCCGCGGAAACGAACGATCCGAGATCCGCCCATTGGCTACCACCACCGGAATCTCCCGCCGCCGACATTCCGACAAAAAATTGAGCCAGAGCTCTGACTCCATAAGAATCACCAGCTCTGGCTTCACCCGGTCCAATACCCGTCGCACCGCAAACGCCCAGTCGAACGGGTAGTATCCAATCAAGTCGGCCTCCGGCACCTGCGCCTGCGCCACCGCCTGCCCCGTCGCCGTCGTCGTCGTCAGAAAGATCTTTCCTTCCGGATAACGAGTCTTCAAGGCCCGGCAGAGCGGTCGCGCCGCCAGCGTCTCACCCACCGAGACCGCGTGGAGCCAGATCACCGGCCCCGACTCGCCTTCCAGCGGCGATCCACCATCCAGCGCACCCCCTCCCCAGCCGAGGCGCGCCGGCCACTGCCCAAGGTACTTCCCTCTCCGCAGCCCCTGCCACAAAAAATAGGGCAGGAGCAGCGCCGCCAGCAAAGTCAGGAGCAGACTGTAGAGGTGGCGCATCGCCGTTCCGGGCCCTACTTCGCCCGCTCCATATAGCGCCCTTCCGTCGTGTCGACGCGGATCTTGTCACCCTCCTTGATGAAGGCCGGCACCTGGAGCGTGATCCCTGTCTCAAGCTTCGCCTGCTTGCCGACGTTGCTCACCGTCGCGCCCTTCACCTCCGGCTCCGTCTCGACTACCACCAGCTCAACCACCGGCGGAATGTCGATGCCGATCGGCTCGCCCTCGTAGAACTGCACATTAATCACCGTCTCCGGCAACATGTACCCGGTCGCATCACCCAGATCTTCCGCCGAGAGCGAGACCTGATCGTAGGTCTCCGTGTTCATGAAGTGATACGTGTCGCCCTCGTTGTAGAGGTAGGTCATCTCCTGCTCGTCCAGATAGACCCGATCGACGTCGTCCGTCGACCGATAGCGATGCTCGGTCGTGTTGCCCGACTTGAGGTTGCGCAGCTTAGTCTGCACCATCGCGCGGAGGTTTCCCGGCGTGTGATGATGAAACTCGACCACCTTGTGCAAGGCCCCGTTGTGCATCACCACCATGCCCTTCCGTATCTGTGTCGCTTGAATACCCATGCTCTTCTCTCCTGACTTGTCGATTCTTCTAAGTTAGAACTGTGAATTAGAACTTTTATCCTGAAAGTATCAAAAGCAAGTATAGTAATTAATTGATCCGCCCGCGGTCAAGGAATCAATCTGTGGATGAATCTCAGAACCAGGGCTTTTGGTAGGCAATCCCATTATGGACTCGTTTGACGTGCAGGCAGGATTGATAGGACTGATGGGACCAATAGGACCGATAGGATTTATTATCAGATCGATCCAAGCCACCGTATCAGCAGGGCTGGCGATCTATGATTTCACATTTTACCGCCCCTCCGGGGCCTATTT
>JBEAVZ010000302.1:0-8722 GCA_041160645.1 Acidobacteriota bacterium | reverse complement strand
CAAGCGGGGCGAGCCGCTGGCGGTCTTCCGGGGCAACTACAGCGCGCGTGACGTCCAGCAGAAGATCCGTCAGAAATTGCGCAAGTATACCCACCTCCGACCCAATGTCCGGAACCCGCAGACGATCAATCTCGGCAGCGGCAGCGGGTTCTCCGATATCGACTTTGCGCTGCGCGGGCCGGATCTCTTTGAGCTGGTCAAGTATGCGGAGCAGTTGCGTCTGAAAGCTCCCCAGATTGGACTGGTCGACGCCGACGTGACGCTGAAGCTCGACAAGCCGGAGTTGCGGGTCGATATCGACCGGGCCCGTGCTGCCGATCTCGGCGTCGATTCGACCGATATTGCGACCGCGTTGCGGCTGATGGTTGGCGGGGATGAACGGGTCTCCCGCTTTCGTGACGAGCAGATGAACGAAGACTACGACGTGCAGATACGTCTCCAGCGTGATGACCGGACCGATTCGGCGAAGATTGCCCGCCTCTTTGTTCCCTCGACGAAGGTTGGACTCGTGCAGGTCGATAATGTCGTTCAACTCAGACAGTCGAATGCCTCTTCGCGCATCGACCGGCTTGACCGGCAGCGCCAGGTCTCGCTCCGGGCGGGAGTCGCTCCCGGTTTCGCCCTCGCCGACCGTGTCGAAACGCTCCGGTCCGAGGTGACGAAACTGAACATGCCCGCCGGCTACAGCAGCGCCGTCTCGGGCCGGGCCCGCGAGTTGGAGCGCACCTTTGGCGAGTTTATTCTTGCCTTCCTTCTCTCGATTGCTTTCATGTATATGATTCTCGCCTCGCAGTTCGAGAGCGTAATCCACCCGGTGACAATCCTGCTCAGTCTGCCGCTCGCGGTTCCTTTTGCGCTGCTCTCCCTCTGGATCATGGATGAGACGCTCAACCTCTACTCGGCCCTCGGCGTGCTGGTCCTTTTCGGGGTAGTCAAGAAGAACTCGATTCTGCAGATCGATCACGTGAATGGACTGCGGGCCAAAGGCATGGAGCGTTACCAGGCGATCATCCAGGCCAACCGGGATCGGTTGCGTCCGATCCTGATGACCACCCTGGCCCTCGTTGCCGGAATGCTCCCGCTGGCTCTCGGCACGGGCCCCGGCGCCGAAGAGCGCCACTCGATCGCTATCGTCGTCATCGGCGGACAGACTCTCTCGCTGCTTCTCACCCTGCTGGTGACCCCGGTCGCCTACCTCATCTTTGATGATCTGGCGATCTGGTTATCGGGACGGCGCGTGGTTCCGGGCGATGAGCCGATCCACCCGGTCAAGGCTGGTGATTGAGCATCTGCGGATCCGGCTCGTCCAGGCTAACGCGATCCTCTGTCGTGTCGCTACCGGCAGAGGATCGTCCATTTTGGCTACCCGACTGTTTCGCCAGGCGATGATTGGCTGAATGGGCGACCCTTTCACCCTTGCCAATTGGGGAAAATTGGTTTACAAGTCATCAGTCTTTCACACAAACATCCAAAACCTGATAATTCGGAGGAGAACTTATGTCCTTGTCCCCTGATCACAGCAGCGGCAGCAGCCGTCGCAATTTTATGAAGGAGTGCGGGATGGCAATCGTGGCGGGAAGCCTGGGTGGTTATCTGTCAGATTCGGTCGAGGGAGCAACCCGCCCGGCGCAGCCCCTCATTCTCGGCGCGGCCAATCACCGTTACGAGTGGGTTCGCGGGTGGGGCAAACTGCCGGCGGGGATGAATTTTGGAAGCACGCACGGGGCGGTCCAGCTCGATAGCCAGGGACGAGTCTATTTTAATACCGATACCGAGAATGCGATCATTGTCTTTGATGCTGATGGAAACTTCGTCAAGGCGATGGGGAAAGAGTGGAAGGGCGGCACCCACGGCATGATCATCCGCCGCGAGGGAAGGCAGGAGTTTATCTACCTCACCAACCTCGCGCGAAGCGAGTTTGCCAAGCTGACCCTCGATGGGGAAGTGGTCTGGGTTAAGGGGTATCCCGACAAATCGGGTGTCTACACGAAGAAAGAGGAGTTCAAGCCGACCGGGATCTCGTTTGCGCCCAATGGCTCCTTCTATGTCACTGACGGCTATGGCAAGCAGCACGTCCACCAGTACGATGCCAAGGGAGAGTATGTCCGTTCCTGGGGTGGGAAGGGGACGGAGAATGGCAAGTTCAACACCCCGCACGCGATACTTGTCGATACCCGTGGCAAGACGCCCCTGGTTCTGGTGACCGACCGCGCCAATCATCGCCTGCAATGGTTCTCACTCGACGGGCAGCACGTCAAGACTCTCGACGGCGTGGCGGGTGATCTGCTGCGTCTGCCGGCGACCCTCTCGCAGCGGGGAACCGACCTCGTCATCGGAGATCTGGCCGGACGGTTGACCATTCTCGACAAGAACGACCGCCTTGTCACTCATCTTGGCGACAATGTCGATCCGAAGAAGCGGGCAACCAACAAGCTTCCCTCGACCGATTGGCTGGATGGTCAGTTTATCGCCCCCCATGGTGTCAGCTGGGATCGCCAGGGCAATCTCTATGTCGAGGAGTGGATGGCGATTGGCCGCATCGTCAAGTTGAAGCGCGTCAAGTAACACGACCTCCTGTGTTCTCTTTCTCCGGAGGCTGGAGCGACCTGGTCTCCAGCCTCCGGAACTGCACTTCGATCGGGTATGGTTGATCAATCTTACCAATCGATGCCTGCCAACTGACGCTGGCCGAGGTCGGGGCGGTTCGGAAGACCGGCCACTCAACCTGGCCTATCATGGCGGCATTCGCCGGGCCCGAATGCCGCAAGCCGGACCGTTAGAGGCAATTGGCGCCCTTCAGAATGCGGTCGATTGCCACGCCCCATCAGCTCCCGGGGGCCAGGCGAGGGAGAGATTTCGACTCTTCCTCCGCTCAGGATATCTTCGGTGATCTGTGTCACCTGAATCAGCCCCCCTTTTTACCCTGTCTTCAACGATCTCGACCACTCGGCTACTCTTCGGAGAGGGGCTCGACCACCCTTTTGCTGATCGGGATGATGTCGAGACCCGGCGCCGGCGGAATTTAAATGGCGCAACACTCGATTCCGGCGGCGGGTTGAGATGGAATCGTCCGGCTGATTTCGTTGGGAAACTACTATTGATCGTCGTCTCAGAGGACATCTAAATAATGACAAACGTGAAGGATTTTCAACCCGGCATCAGGAACAATTTGAAGTACGACCTGCCCGCGGGGCTGGTGGTCTTTCTGGTTGCGCTGCCGCTCTGTCTCGGAATTGCCCTGGCCTCGGGGGCCCCGCTCTTTGCCGGCCTGATCGCCGGGCTGATCGGAGGAATCGTCGTTGGATTGCTCTCTGGTTCCGAGATAAGCGTCAGTGGACCGGCCGCCGGTTTAGCGGTGATCGTCGCCACGGCGATCCAGAATCTTGGCTCTTTCCGTGTCTTCCTCCTCGCCGTGGCGATCTCCGGGCTGATTCAGATCATCATCGGTTTTTTGCGGGCTGGTGTGTTTGGCAATTACGTCCCCAATTCGGTGATCAAGGGCATGCTCGCGGCGATTGGCGTGGTGATCATTCTGAAGCAGATTCCCCATGCCCTTGGGCGTGACGCCGACTATGAGGGGGATTTTGATTTCTTCACGACGATGGCCGGGACCAGCAACACGCTGCTCGATATCGTCAACGCCGTCTACAGCGCCAGCCCGACGGCCGTGCTGATCACCAGTGTCTCGCTCTTCATCCTGCTCGCCTGGGAGCGGCCATTCCTGCAAAAGTTCAGGTTCTTCAAGCTGGCGCCAGCGCCGCTCTTCGTGGTCATCGCCGGAGTCGCGATCAACGAACTATGTCGGATTCTCTATGCCGGCTCCGACCTCACTGCCGCCGATGGCCACCTGGTCACAATGCCGGTCGCGGCCAGTCTGACCGAATTCTTCGCCCAGTTCACCCTGCCTGACTGGACCGCCTGGAATAATCGCCAGGTCTACATCACGGCCGGGACGCTGGCAGTCGTTGGCAGCATCGAGTCGCTGCTGTCGATCGAGGCCTCGGACAAGCTCGATCCGCTGCGCCGCATCTCCGATACCAATCGGGAGTTGAAGGCCCAGGGGGTTGGCAACCTGATCTCCGGGTTGATTGGCGGGCTGCCGATCACGTCGGTGATCGTCCGCAGTTCGGCCAATGCCTATGCCGGAGCCCGTACCAGAATGTCGGCCATTGTCCACGGCTTGCTGTTGCTGGTCTGTGTCATGCTGATCCCGGCGCTCCTCAACAAGATTCCGCTGGCTTGTCTGGCGGCGATCCTGCTGGTCATCGGCTACAAACTGACCAAGATCGGCCTCTACCAGAAGATGTACCAGGCTGGTCTGGACCAGTTTCTGCCCTTTATCATTACCGTTATCGCGATCGTCTTTACTGATCTGCTGACCGGGATCACGATCGGTCTCGTCGTTGGGTTCTTCTTTGTCATTCGGACCAACCATCATTCATCGATCACCGTCGTCAGTCAGGACAACTACTACATGGTTCGATTCAACAAGGACCTCTCCTTCATCAACAAGAACGAGTTGAAGGAGAAGCTGATGACTATTCCCAGTGACTCGATGGTCATCATCGACGGGACGCGGGCGACCTATATCGACACCGATATTTACGACGTGATCGTCGATTTCGAGCAGAACGCCCAATACAGAAATATCGAGGTGGAGTTGAAGCATTTCTACTCTAAATCACAGAACTACCGCCGCGGAGGAGGACTCGATGGAAAGTTATAAGAAGCTGTTACTGGCCAACAAGGCTTTTGTCCAGGATAAACTTGACGTCCGGCCGGACTTCTTTGAGCGGATGGCTGACAATCAGAAGCCGGAGTTTCTGTGGATTGGTTGTTCGGACAGTCGGGTGCCGGCAGAGGAGATCACCGGAACCGAACCGGGTGAGCTCTTTGTCCACCGGAACATTGCCAACCAGGTGATCCACACCGATTTCAACATGTTGAGCGTTCTACAGTATGCCGTCGACGTCCTGAAGGTGAAGCACATCATCGTCTGTGGCCATTATGGTTGTGGCGGCGTCACCAATGCTTTGTCGCATAAGAACCTTGGACTGATCAACAAATGGCTGCGAAACATCAAGGATGTCTACCGTATTCACCAGCGGGAGTTGGAGGGAATTGCCGACTCTGATCAGCGATGGCGGAGGATGGTCGAGTTGAACGTCGAGGAGCAGGTCTGGAAGCTGGCGGAGACCTCATTTGTTCAGCACGCCTGGAAGGCAGAACAGCGACCAACACTCCACGGGTGGGTCTATGATCTGCACACGGGGTATTTGAATGACCTCTTTATGCTGAACTGGCAGACCGAGATTAGTGATATCTATAAGTTCGACTTCGAGGCCTGATCGCCCGGTGCGGGGACGGGATGGCTGGCGGAGAACGTCGCGCCAGCCATCCCGCAGGATATAGACGACTGGCGATCACTAAAAGTCGAACCGGTCGATATTGCCCTTATTGAAGATGAATGGCGAGCCAAGGATGACCTGGTCGTCCCGCACTTCGATTCCTGTCAGCCTTCCAAAGTTACCCGCGTTCCTGATCCCGGCGTTCGGTTTTAGCTTTCCTAGTCGGAGTTCGTGTCCGGCGTAGACCGTCAGGTAGCCGAGGTTGAAGGTATCCCAGAGGACGACGCTCTCCAGATAGCCATCATGGACGTATGGTTTGCAGAGGTTGGGAAGTGAGAGGCCGATCACTTTTACATCAGCGCGACCGGCCTGTTTGACGGCCTCGGCGGCGCCGGGGACGGCCGGGGCCGAGATGCCGACGATAACCTTGACCTCTGGATAGACCTTGAGGATCGTCTGCGTCTGGGCAAAGGCGCGATCCCGATCATCTTCGCTCGGTTGGATGGTTGTCAGCTTGAGGCCTGGATACTTCTCAGCGACGCGGGCGCGAATATGCTTGATCCATTCGTTCTGATTGGCCGCGCTGAGGCTGCCAGTGATGACCGCAAATTCGCCGCTGCCGTTGAGGAGGCGGGCCGCTTCATCGGTTAGCGTACTGCCTATCCCCTGGGGCGTCGCCTGATTGATGAAGAAGTCACGGGCATTGGTCTCGGCGTCGGCGTCCCAGGTGACAACATTGATGCCCCGCTCACGAGCTTTGCGGAGAACGGTCGAGATGCTGGCCTGATTCTCGACGCTGACCGCGATCACGTCGACCTGCCGAGTGATCCATCCCTCGACAACCTCATTCTGCCGAGCGGCATCGAGTTCGGTTGGACCGTCCCAGATGAGGTCGATTCCCAGCTCCCGCGCCGCCTCTTCGGCCCCCTTGCGACAACTGACGAAATAGGGATCGCCTTTGGCTTTGGGCATGACGGCGATGGTCATCTTCCGCGGTTCGGTGGCGCCGGGCGCGGGGCGCAGCGAACGCACAAGCAGCCAATTGCTGCCAGCAACAAGCAGTGCGGCGGCGATGATCACGGTGCTGAGTACGGCAACCTGAGAGTTCTTCACGTTATGCTCCTCTGTTGTGTTGACGGACGAGACGGGGCCAGAATTGGAAGCAGGTTTCAGCCGGCCGGCCCGATTGGTCAGGGCGTCGGCGAGGATGCTCGAGAGAAGCAGCAGTCCGGTCAGGATCCCGCTCAGTTCAGTCGGGGCCGCGGTGAGGCGCAGTCCATTCTGGAGGATGACGATTGCCAGAAGACCGAGCACTGAGCCGAGGATAGTGCCTCGGCCACCAAAGATGGAGGTTCCACCAAGCACCACGGCGGTGATGGCCATCAGTTCATAACTCGAACCAGCATCGGACTTGGCCTGTCCAAGGTGAGCGATGTAGATGATTGCCGCGAGGCTGGCCATCCCGCCGCTGAGGACATAGACGGTTGCGAGTCGGCGGGCGACCGGCAGCCCTGCAAATCTGGCGCCATCAGCGGAGTAGCCGATAGCGAAGAGCGCCCGGCCGTGTGGGGTGCGGTGGAGATAGATACCGACCAGCAGCAGCGCGAGCAGCAGGATCGGCGCCTGGGGAGGAAGAAAGCCGAGCCAGTAGCCCTGGCCAAGAAAGAGAAAGTTGGCCGGGAAGCCGGAATAGCTGACAACCCCGCCGCTGATGCCCTCGGCCAGTCCGCGGTAGAGTGAGAATGAGCCGAGGGTGACAATAAGCGGTGGTAGCCCCAGCCGGCCGATGAGGAGCCCGTTGAGTCCACCGCCGAGCAGCCCCACCAGAATCGTCGCGGCGCTGCTCGTCCAGATTGACCAGCCCTGTTCGTGCCAGAGCCAGCCGCAGACGATCGCTCCGAGTCCCATCATCGAACCCACCGAGAGATCGATTCCCCCGGTGACAATGACCGGGGTCAGGGCAATCGTCAGCAGGCCCAGTTCGACGCTCAGGCGGAGAATCTCAAACCCGTTCCCGGTCGTGGCAAAGTTCTCCCCGGTCACGGCAAAGACCGCCAGTTCGGCGGCAATGACGATCAGGAGCAACCATTCCCGATTGGGAAAGATCCGCTGCCAGACTGGCGGTTCGGTGGCGAGGGGAGTCGGCTCAGGCATGGGCGCCTCGCAGCCGGCGGCTTTGGTCAAGCAACAGGTCGGCGGAGATGGCGGCAAGGATGATCATCCCCTGAATCGCCTTCTCCCACGATGGATCGACTCCGAGAAAGGTGAGCGCGGTGCCGATAGTTCCGAGCAGGGCGACCCCAGCCAGGGAGCCGGCCAGCGTTCCGCGTCCGCCGCTCACCGCGGCGCCTCCGACGACGACGGCCGCGATCGTCTTCATCTCCAGGCCGACTCCGGCATTGCTCTGCAGTTCGGCAAAACGGAGGGAGTTACAGAGGCTCGCCAGGCCGGTCAGGCCGCCAGCAACGGCAAAGACGGCGAAGGTGATCAGTCGTGAAGGTAAGCCGGCCAGGCGCGCCGCCTCGGCGTCAGCGCCGACGGCATAGATGGCCCGGCCCGCGGCGAGATTGGCGAGACCCCAGTTGAAGACGAGCCAGATCAGCAAGACTACCGTGATGATCGTCGCCTGGCCGACCACCTGGCCGAGCCCCAGCCATTGGAAATGACGGGGCAGCCCTTGAACCCAGGCGCCCTCGGTCAACCAGGTCAGGCTATCGCGGAGAATGATCATCATCGCCAGCGTGACGACGATGGAGGGCACGCGTCCGTAGGCGACCATACCCCCGATGAGCGCCCCAATGGCGACACCGAGCAGGATGACCAGCGGGCCAAAGGCCGGCAGCGGCAGGCCGAGCTTGGAGAGCACTCCGGTGGCGACGGTGCAGCAGGCAAACTGGGCGCCAATCGAGACATCGATCTGACGCGTGACGATGATCATCGTCATCCCGATGGAGGTGATCAGCACCGGGAGATTGATGAGCAGGATGTCACGCAGGTTCCCGGCCGTGAAGAACCCCGGGGCCGCGACACCGAGGGTGAGCAACAATGACCCGAGGACCAGCAGGACGGCTGTTTCACGGGGATGACTGGCCAGTAGTTGTGGCAATCCGTCCTCCCATCCGGATGATGCCGGAGGTTGGTTGATCGAGTCGAGGCGACTCAATTCAGTATCGATTCCAATTGAGAGATGTCCGTCACGGTAGTCGCACCGCTTGATCGGGCACGGGCGGGACGGCTGGCGAACCGGCTACAAGCTGACGCTGCGCGCCGGCGACTCGGTAGTTGAGCCGCTCGACGCCGCGCCGGCCAGCGGCCGTCCAATCTAATCCTGCAATGAATACTCCACTTGAATGCTCCAGCTAATGCTCCTGATG
>JBEAVZ010000259.1:0-8771 GCA_041160645.1 Acidobacteriota bacterium | reverse complement strand
CCCGCACTCCGATCACCAGACTCTCCTCGTCAACATCAAACTCCGGGGTGTGGATCATGCCGGTAATGCCGCGGGCCTTGTTTCCAACCCCGAGAAAATAGAAGAAACCAGGGATCACCTGCTGGAAACGCGAGAAGTCCTCGGCGCCCATCTGCGGACGTGGCGAGATGACATTCTTCTCACCGACGACGCGGCGAATCGTCGGCAGCGCGGCCTCGACCAACGCCGGATCGTTCCAGGTGACCGGATTGTTATGGCCAAACTCGATCTCGTAACTCGCCCCGTAGGCGGAGGTGATGCCGGCCAGGGTCTTCTTCATCATCTCTATCGCGGTGGAACGGACCTCTTCGCTGAGGGTCCGCATCGTCCCCTCGAGGACGACCTCGTCAGCGATGATATTGAAACGATTTCCGCCGTGAATGGAGCCGATGGTGATGACCAGTGGCTCCATCGTGTTGATGCGCCGACTGCGAATCGTCTGGAGAGCGGTGACCGCCTCGGCGGCGACGACGATCGTGTCGATCCCGTCGTGCGGATAGGCGCCATGCACCTTGCGACCTCGAATCTTGATGGCAAAGCGATCGGATGAGGCCATTGTCGGTCCGCTGTTGTAACCAATCTGCCCCACCTCGATATTGGGCATGACGTGGAGGCCGAAGATCGCCGCCGGACGGGGATTCTCGAGCGCCCCCTCCTTGATCATAAACTCGGCTCCGCCCTCCTCACCTGGCGGGGCGCCCTCCTCGGCGGGCTGGAAGATGAACTTGATGGTTCCGTGAATGCGGTCACGCATCCGACTCAGGATCTCCGCCACTCCCAATTCAACCGTCATGTGGACATCGTGGCCACAGGCGTGCTTGACGCCGCGGTTCTCTGACCGGTAGGGCACGTCGAGGGTCTCCAGAATCGGAAGGGCGTCCATATCGGCGCGTACGGCGACCACCGGTCCGGGGTGCGCCCCCTTGAGCAGAGCGACGACGCCATACTTGCCAACATTGGTTCGCACCTCGTCGAGACCAAGTGCCCGCAACCGCTCGGCAATGACCCGTGAAGTCCGCTCCTCACGGTTCGACAACTCCGGGTGGCGGTGAAAATCACGGCGCTGCTCAATCAGTTTGGGACGCAGCGCCTCGGCCGCCTGATCGATCGCCTGCTGTCGATCTACATGATTGGCTACCTGACTGGCGACCTGATTGGCAACGGGCCTGGCAATTGGCTCGGCCCCCGCCACAATGAGTGGGCTGACAGTAAACAGAAAAATGCTGGATAGCAGGAGTGAAAGGCGTCTCATCGGATCATCTCTCCTCTTTGGTTAAGATATTGTTACCGGCAGGAAGGTAGCCGAATTGACCGGGTCGGTCAATTGGAAGAGACCTCGGCAGGTCAACGTGCGGATATTATTTGACGGTCTTGACCGACCGCCGCCTACGATCTGCCCCCGTGCGGCCTGGGAGAGCTCAATCAAACAATCAAACAATCAAACAGGCAAACAGGCAAACAGGCAAACAGGCAAACAGGCATCTGGCATCTGGCATGGATACTGGCAGGGGTACTGGCCCCCGTCAATTGGGTCAGTTGACTGGACTTGAGACCCGACCAACTCAGTCAAAAAATATGGGTCGCTCAGTTTTCACTGAAACGACCCATTTGAGCGAGTTTACCCTTCTCAGAGACCAAACTATCAAGCGTGTTAGCGCTTGATGAATGAAGCGCGGCGCCGCTTGGCGCCGACCTACACATATTCAAGCGCTGTGCCACAAATCAGCCCCTCGAAAAGATAATCGTAAAGCATTGATTATAATCCACTTAGCGTCATCGCTCCATTTCAGGGCCGTCAGATTTCCAGATTCTGACTGAGACAATATGTATCAGCGTGGGACGATCTGTCCGGTACAGCTCATTGTCGGGGCAGGCGAACCACCTCAACGGGCACCTGGGCCCGCGCAGCAATCGCCGCGGAGACGCTACCCAGCCGCAGCCGGCCGCCCCGGGTCAGATCGCGGGCACCGACGAAGATAGTGTGGGGTTGCCATTCCTCCGCCTCGGCCAGCAGCAGCTCACGAGGATCGCCAGGCTTGACCACCGTCTCGACAACGAGCCCCGCCGCCGTGAGACTCTGGCGGGCCGACTCGACGGCCGCCGCGATCCGTGTGCGCTCGGCGGCGACCCAGTCCGTGATCGCGACGAGGACCGGACCTGTCGCGACAGAAGAGATGTGGAAGTCGGCATTGAGCAGACGGACCACCGTTCCTGCTGGCCAGGAGCGGCGGGCAATCCCTTCGACGGCCTTTTCAGAGAGCGCCGAGCCATCGATCCCAACCAAGAGCCGGAGTGGCCCGGCCACGACTGGTC
This sequence comes from Acidobacteriota bacterium, assembly GCA_041160645.1. Classification (GTDB taxonomy): domain Bacteria; phylum Acidobacteriota; class Blastocatellia; order RBC074; family RBC074; genus CAIOZW01. The sequence continues at coordinate 6,419 of JBEAVZ010000259.1, read as the reverse complement.
CGGTCGGCGTGGCCTGCTCACCAAGCTGTTCACCATGGACGATACGGACTGAACAGTGGGCTTCGTTGAGAACCGCCTGCGAGACGCTGCCGAGGATGAATCGCCCAAGGCGCGAGCGGCCGTGCGAACCGAGGATGATCAGGTCGGGCTGCCACTCGTCGGCCAGGTCGATGATCGCGTTGGCCGGCGAGCCGGCATGGACGCGGAGGTCGATCCTCCAGTCAGGGAAGAGGGGTCTGATCCGCTCGGCCGCCTCACGGGCCACGCCAAGCGCGTTCTCTTCGAGGATTCCCTGCAACTCGAGCGTCCCGTTCGAGGGGAGGGTAAAACTGAGCGGCGGCGGCAGCACGACCTCACTCGTCGAGATGATGCAGAGATCCGCCTCGGCGGGCAAACCGGCCCGGGGCAGATCGGCGATTGCCGCATTGGCGCTGTCAGATCCGTCATAGCCAATCAATATTCTCATGGTCAGCCTCCTCCCAATAAAGATGACCGGTCTGCCATCTTCAGTTATACCAACCCTACTGCGACCAATGATCGGGTGCCCCTTAAATCAGGACCGATCATCAACTGTTGAGTGTGCAAGTGTGGTGCCGAAGCCCCCCTCCACCAAGTGCTGATGTGGCAAATGAACTTAGCACAATTCCTGTCTATGACCGATGGTAACATTTTGTGACGGTTTCCGCAGCCAGTGTGTGAAATCCCCCAACATCGGAGTGAGGACTCCAGGTGAGCGCCGCTAACTCATTGTATGTCCACAATTGCACATTGCATCATTCCTGGAACGATAGTTGCAAAGACCTTAACCTCAAAGGCGATCAATAGAGATCCTGACGGGGGTTCTTTGATCTGCTATCGTCCCTAAACTGTCATCACCGGGCTGCTGGTCGACACTTTCAACATAGGACCAGCGCCAGAACAAGGAGGAGACCAATGATAATGTCACTGTTGGCAATCCTGGCCAGCCTGCTCACGGGACTGGTCAGCGTCATTATCTTCATCTTCGTGTTCAAACAAGACTACTTTCGCAACATCGAGGAGTCGAGATACCAGGTCATCTGGTCGGATGTCGAGGAACTGCTGGTGTCGACCAGGGAGGAATCGAGGAATAATTAAAAAAGAGCCGGCGATGGAAAGATGAAGTGGCGGTGACTCCTCGTGTACTTTGCCTGCCGCAAAGTACACGAGGGCGATAAATGAATTGACGGGGAGATCAGCCCCGGTAACTCGAGGAGGCTATATGCAAGGCTATCAAAGTATTCGCGATTCACTCCAGACGCGTCACGACGAAGTTGTCGAACGGCTCAGTCGGGTCTCGCGCGATCTGCGCCACACTGAGGAGCCACTCGATCGGATCCTCGATGAGCAATCGATTGAACTGGAGAACGACGATGTGCTCGCCGCACTCACCCGATCCATGCGCACGGAGATCGACCAGATTGAAGAGACCCTCCATCGACTCGATCACGGTGACTATGGTATCTGCGCGGTCTGTGGCGAGATGATCTCGCTCAAGCGACTCGCTGCCCTCCCCTTCACCACCCGCTGTATCGAGTGTGAGGAGAGTTACGAGGCAAGTCAAGTTTAGTCATTGAAGTGATGCGGAATGTGGACAATCAGAGTTATGCCGACTGCCTGACTCAACTGTTCCACCGGCCCCGATAAGGTAAAAGCGGGCTTTGCCAGAGCCCTGGTCGAGCGAAGTCAGTTGAAGCGGCGCGGCGGTCGAAGGAGATCGACCATCTGTCAGGTATACAAAACCAGGCTTGAAATATCGCCGATCGGGGTGGTCAAGATTCAGCGCTGGCTTCTTGAGCAGAAGCGGAGCAATACTCCACTTAAGCGTCTCGGTGATCGCCAACTCCATGCGCCTCAACCGGAGAATGCGGTAGAATATCCCGGTTGAAATGCAGCAGAAGGAGCGATCAAGACCATGTCGACACCAGAAACCACCGCGGCCGCGTTACCGCTCTCACGGGGAGAATATCTCCTCCAAGGTCCTCAACCACGCCGGATCGAGACCCTGCGCCTCTTCCGGATCATGCGTGACTTCATCCACGGATTTCGTGGTCTTCACTTCGTCGGTCCCTGCATCACGGTCTTTGGATCGGCGCGCTTTGCGGAGACGCATCATTATTATGCGCTGGCGCGCGAAGTCGGCGCCGCCCTCGCCAGACTGGGCTTCACAGTCATGACTGGTGGCGGGCCGGGAATCATGGAAGGAGCCAATCGGGGGGCCTTCGAGGCCGGAGGCAGCTCGATCGGTTGCAACATCATCCTCCCCTTCGAGCAGAAACCAAATCCCTACATTCACAAGATGCTCGAATTCCGCTACTTCTTTGTCCGGAAGACGATGCTTGTCAAATACTCCTATGGATTTGTCGTTCTCCCCGGCGGTGTCGGGACGATGGATGAACTCTTCGAAGCGCTCACCCTGATCCAGACCGGTAAAATCCGCGACTTTCCGGTAGTGCTGATGGGCACCCAGTACTATCAACCATTGATGGAGTTTATGCAGGACATGATCAGGGAGAAGACGATCAGCCCAACCGATCTTGATCTGCTGTTGGTCACCGATTCGGTCGATGAGGCCATGGCCCATATCGAGCATCACGCGGTCAACCAATTTGGATTTCGCCGCGTACTGCGTCCTTCGCGACTGCTTGGCGAAAAATAAGTATGGCGAGATGGGCCGAAGAGGACCGTCCGATCCTCTCCGGCCTCGCGGTCGACATCGCGGCTATCTGGCGACCAGTCTGACTCGGGCATCGATCATCGTCAGCCCTTCCCCTCGTGGGTGAACAATCACCGGATTGAGGTCGATCTCCGCGATCTCAGGGACCTTTTCGACCAGTGCGCCGAGTCGGAGCAGCAGCTCTTCGACCGCCCTCAGATCGGCCTCCGGAGAACCACGATAGCCCTTGAGGAGCTGGCTGGCGCGGGTCGAGGCAATCATCTCCGAGACATCCTGATCGGTCATGGGCAGAACGCGGAAGGCGACGTCCCTGATCAGCTCGACATAGTAACCGCCCGTCCCAAAGGCGACGAGTGGACCAAAGACCGGGTCGACGGTCATGCCGGCGAGAACCTCGACTCCCGGACGGGCCATCGGCATCAGACTCGCGCCTTTCAGCTCAATGCCGTGAGCGGCAACCTGCCTGGTTAGTCTTTCCCACGCCGCTTCGACCGCACCAGTCTCATCAGGCGACACATTGAGAATGATGCCATCGACATCGGATTTATGAAGAACTGGAGGATCGGCAATCTTCAGCGCCAGTGGATGACCGATCTCGCGGGCAATCCTGGCGGCCTCGGCGGCCGAGGTGGCCAGACGTGGTCGCGTCACCCCGATGCTCGCGCCGGCCAGCAGGGAGACCACATCATCCGGGGCCAGCCATCCGCCCTGTGGATATGCGGCGACGATCTCGCGGGCACGGGCCAGGTCGACCGGCTGATCGATCTGTCGACCGATGCGCTTCGAACGCCAGGTGCCGTAGCGGACGGCCCGGGCAAGCGAGGTGACGGCCGCCTCGGGAAAGGTGTAGACGGGGACTTTGCGCGGACGCACCGGGACATCGCGGCTCGCGCTGACCGGCACGGAGAGCATCGAGGTCGCCGGATCGAAGAAGACGGCAACCACGGTCTTGTCGAGTGACGGACGCGCCGCCATCACCTCGGCCAGCACCTGGGCAACCTCCCTGGTCGGAGTGGCCAGCGGCGGAATAAAAATGACCACGAGGGCATCCAGATCCGGATCGTCACAGAGGATCTCGAGACAGGCTCGGTAGGTCTCGGGTCCCGCTCCGGCAATGGTATCGACCGGGTTTCGAACCGCGGCGTGGGGCGGCAGCACTTCGCGAAGTCTGGCCTGCGTGGCCTCACTGAGCGCGGGAATGTCGAGGCCGGCGGCGACCGCCGCATCGACCGCAATGATTCCGGGCCCCCCTCCATTGGTGAGCACCGCCACTCTTTTCCCCCTGGGAATTGGCTGTGAGGCGAGCAGTCGGGCCACTGAGAAGAAGTCGTCGAGCGTATCGACGCGGATGATGCCGGTCTGGGCAAAGAGCGCGTCAGCAGCCTGATCAGAGCCGGCGAGTGAGGCGGTATGGGATGAGGCCGCCTCGGCCCCGACCGTGCTTCGTCCGGCCTTGACCGCGACAATCGGCTTGGCGCGGGAGACCATTCGCGCCGTGCGGGCGAAACGACGCGGGTTGCCGAAACTCTCCATGTAGAGCAGGATCACATCAGTAGCCTCATCCGACTCCCAGAAGAGCAGCAGATCGTTGCTCGACACATCGGCGCGATTGCCGATGCTGATGAATGAGGAGACCCCCAACCCGAGCTGGGCCGCCTGCTCCATAAGCGCGATGCCGAGGGCGCCTGACTGCGAACTCATGGCGACATTGCCCGCCGGCGGATCGACCCGCGCAAACGTGCCGAGCATGCGGGTCGCCCCGGCCGAGTTGACCAATCCCATGCAGTTCGGGCCGACAAGTCGCATTCCCGTCGACCGACAGATACTGAGCAGCTCCTCCTCGAGCGCGACTCCGTTGTTGCCCACCTCGGCAAAGCCAGCGGTGATGACGCAGAGAGCGCGAACCCCAAGGGCCGCACACTCGCGGGCGATGTCGAGAACCTGACCCACCGGAATGACGATAAAGACCAGCTCAGGAACCTCCGGCAACTCGCCGAGATTTGCATAAGACCGCACCCCGGCAATCGAGCGGGCCGTTGGATTGACCGGATAGATCGTTCCGGTAAATCCCCAGTGGAGCAGATTGCGAAACAGGGATCCGCCAACCGAGCCGGGATTGCGGCTGGCGCCGACGACGGCAATCGTGCGGGGAGCCATGACCGACTGGAGCGAGTTTCGCTCGGCCTGCGCCTCCTGCCGCTCGCGCCGCGTCTCGGCCACCTCACTCCGCGAAATCGGAAACTCGAGGTGGGTCACCCCATAGCTGATTCCCGAGGTGATGGCGTAACCCGCTTTGCGAAAGACGGAGAGCATGGTCCGGTTGTCGGCGAGCACATCGGCGCTGAAGTAGTGGATCCCATTCTCGCGCCCGATCTCGGCGAGAGTGTCGAGCAGCACCGTGCCGATTCCCCGCCGCTGCATGGCGTCCTCGACGAGGAAGGAGACCTCGGCCACCTCAAGCCGGTCGGGCATCTGATGGTAGCGGCCAACCGCGACAATCCCTTCCCCCTCATCTTTTCCCTGCAGCACGACCAGCGCGACATTGTCCCGTCCATCGACTGCGACCAGCTGATCGAGCATTGAATCGGGAAGCGAGGTGATCATGCGCAGAAAGCGGAACCTCTTGGTTTCGGGCGAGCAACGATTGAAGAGCCTGATCAGTGCGTCACGATCGCCGGGTTGGAGGGGGCGCATCCGCAGCACCGAACCATCGCGCAGTAAGACATCCATTGGATAATTTTGCATAGTTAACGATCCCGGTAAGCGACGGGCATCTCCTGATCATCAATTGACGGCTGTAAGGTCTCTGGATTCGCGGGCATGCGGCTAACGGCAGGAGCGAGTGCGCAGACAGACAGACCGAGCCAACCTGACAAGCGATGACGATACCTGGCGATAAGACGATAGAGCGCCACCTCCAGCAGCAGCAGCAGCGGGATGGCGACAAGGAGTCCGACGAGGATCTTTCCTGGCCAGCGTTGCCATAAGAAATAGTTGATCGCCCCGGCCCCCGAACGGACCTCTCCACGGGCGGTAATGACTTGCAGGGCTTTCGCGCAAGCATTCCGGGTCAGGCCGAGCGACTGAAGTGCGGAAGGGGATAGTCTCTGGGGAAGTGATTGGTAGGGACAGAGAATGAAGAGTTTTCGACGATCGTAGGCGGCGGCGAGCTTGAGGCATGCCTCACAAAATCCGCAATCTCCATCGTAGATCAGATAGCGCTGTCGATCCTGGCCCATCTGTTCCCTCTCCAGAAATTCCCAAGGTGGATTTCGCTTGAAAGCCACGAAGGGAGAAGTAGATATTACGTCATAATCTTCCTCTTTTCGCAATATAGAAAAAGTTACCGCATAATCAATCATCCAGTTCCCCAAGGGCAATCTCATTTTGAACTCGCCTGACAGGCTGGGGTTGGTTGATAGGACTGGTAGGACCAATAGGATTTGATCCAAGCGATCTTATGGGCCTTACTGGTCCTACTAGTCCTACTGTTCCCACTGGTCCCACTGGTCTTACTGGTCCCACTGGTCTTACTGGTCCTACTGGTCCCACTGGTCCCACTGGTCCTACTGGTCCCACTGGTCCCACTGGTCTTACTGGTCTTACTGGTCCTATCGGTCCTATTGGTCCTATCAACCACCCCCTGCCAGTCAATTGAGTTTAAAATGCGATTGCCCTGGCCCTGGGATAAAGATGGTTAATGGTCCTGAACCATTAACCATCG
>JBEAVZ010000231.1:0-3895 GCA_041160645.1 Acidobacteriota bacterium | reverse complement strand
GGCGATGAAGCAGATGATTGATCTCCTTCGCGCCGCCAATATCGCGACGATCGTCTCCTCGGGGAATGATGGCGACAAGGATTCGATGAGCTCACCAGCCTGTATCTCGACGGCGGTCAGCCTTGGCGCAACGCGAGGCACGGCGAACGGAACAGCCAGTTTCTCCAATTACGATGCGGCCGGACTGGAAATCGAATCGGTCCAAGCCGCGGCGATAACCTCCCGGATCGGAGTCGTTCCTCCGGTCTCCTTTGCCGCCACCGCGCAGGCTAAGTTACAGATGAATCCACGTTTCCAATGGGGAGCGAACTACGGCTACTGCGGCGAGGTGTCCTTCATTAGTGCAGGACTATACTACGGGCAGTATCTCTCGCAGTATGATGCGCGCTCGCTGGCCAATGGCACCGGCAATCAGAACCGCGCCTCCAGCCAACTGCTGCTTGGCGTCAACGACAGCGCTGCTGCAGCTCGCATGCATCTGGCCATGACAAAGTGGAGCGGGGTCGGAACCAGTGCCTTCCTCAGTTGGGTGAAGAAGAACGTCCTCGCGGGTTCGCCTGTGGTTATCGCGGTGTTCACCAACTCCTGGATCTTCGATGGCGATGCCCGACCCAACGCAGGCAATAGCGAGTATGATCACATCGTGCCCGTGCACAGCATTACCACCAAGCACGGGCTCACCGATGCCAGTTACTATGCTGACGACACACTCACCTTCAGCGACAACGGCCTCTATGGAGACGACACGCCGACTGGCTCGCGCTACCACTTCTCATACGCCTTCGGTCTCTTCCCGCGAACACGTGCGCAGGCCAACCTCAAGACGGGCCCTGTGTATTCGCTGCCATTGAACACGAAGAACTACGGCGTCGCCTTCACGGGTGTGAAGGACACGTATCGCGAGACCGTGCCTGTCCGCATCACCACCAGCACGAACGCAGAGCTACCCTCGATAGCGAATGGCAGCAACACCCGCCCGGCGGCCCAAGTCGTGACGCTCACCGTCACGGTCTCCGGCCTGGTCCCTGGCAAAGCCTACAAGCTCTATCGCTACAACAGCATGGCCGCGGTGCCCGATGGCAGCTTCAACGCCAACGCGGCCAAGGCCAGCAGTGTCTGGCCCATCACGATCACCTCCGGCAGCACCTATGTGTTGACGCAATCGATCATGTCAAACCAGTCGGTCGCATATCGAGCCGTGCCCGCGACGGCGCGGTGAGCGAGACGACGACCGTTAGGCTGCCAGACAACTTCAGGAGAGGCTTTCGTCCATTAAATGGAATGGAGGCAAGCTCAGGATCAACTCGTCGACGGAGCGGCTCATAATTGTACTAACAAATCCTGAAGCAGCCCTTTGAGGAGGCAGACAATGGCCAAGTATCGGAGCGAGTTGCCACAGCTCGGTGGCGATCTTTTTTTGACTGATGGGGGGATCGAGACTACGCTGATTTTTCACGAGGGACTGGAGCTTCGCCACTTTGCCGCTTTTGATCTTCTCGATGATCCCCGAGGTCAGGCGGCTCTTCGCCGGTACTTTCGGGCATATGGGGAGATTGCGGCACGTTTCGACACCGGGCTGATTCTGGAGAGTGCGACCTGGAGGGCGAGTGCCGACTGGGGAACGAAACTCGGCTATTCTCGCGACAGTCTCGTCGGCGCCAATCGCCGGGCAGTTGATCTGCTGGAAGACATTTGCCGTGAATTCGAGAGCCCTCGAACGAAGGTCATCATCAGCGGGTGTGTTGGTCCGCGTGGCGATGGCTATCTTCCAACTCAAATCATGTCGGTAGAGGAGGCCGAATCTTACCACGGAGACCAGGTCGGCACGCTAGCTGCCACCTCCGCCGACATGATTTGCGCCCTGACCATGAACTATGTTGAGGAGTCGATTGGTATTGTTCGGGCCGCCAGGCGAACCGGAATGCCTGTTACGGTCTCATTTACGACCGAGACCAACGGCAGGTTACCGACCGGACAAACGCTGAAAGCCGCGATAGAGCAGGTTGATGAGGCAACTTCCGGCTATCCCGTTTACTACATGGTCAACTGCGCTCATCCGTCTCACTTCGAGCAGGTGTTGAATTGCGACGATCCATTCATCGGGAGGATCAGGGGGATTCGCGCCAATGCTTCACGGATGAGCCATGCTGAATTGAATGAGGCCGCGGAGCTGGATGTGGGCGACCCGGTCGAACTGGCAACAGATTATGCTAATTTGAAAAAGCTTCTGCCGCGGCTCAATGTGATGGGAGGTTGCTGCGGCACCGATCATCGTCATATCGACCAGATCGCGCAACGATGCCGTTCTCTCTTTCCGCTCAGGGGTTGACCAGACTGTTGACTACGAGTTCAATTCTGCAACCTGAGAATGGGGTAATGATTAACTGTCAGGGCTGACGATTGCGACTAGTCAACACGAATTATGGCAGCAGACCTCCGCGGGGGCGTTCCGGCGGCAGATTGCTCATCGAAGAGTGCAAAAGTCTGCGGGGGGCAGTGCCTCCGCCCAACATCGGGAGCCAATGGGACAATGCGGCCGTGTCAGCCCCCTCTGCCAGCTGATAGCTGTGTCTGGTGGCAATTCAGTCGATTTCGTAAATGCGCGCAGCAATCACCATCGGGGTGAAAGATGAACAGGCCGAATAGCTGATTGGGAGTGAGCGGAAAGGCTCCACCAGTGGTCTGCTGCGGGATCCTCCGGGAGGAGAGAAGCTGATGCCCAATGTTGAGCGAGTTGGTATCGGAGGACGGATAGAGGCCTGGTCTCACCAGCTGCTCCTGGCGGTGGTCTGGCTGAGCTGTGGGCTCTTTGGACTCTATATTCTGTCATTCTATGCCGCGGCCTTCGCTGGCGGAGCGCTGGCGAGGTGGAACAAGATCCTGCCCAACCTCTATGTCGAAGAGGGCGTGGTGGCGAACGCCGGGATTGGGCTGCACTTTGCCGCCGGTGGACTAATCCTCATGCTTGGCAGCATCCAGTTCATTGAAAGGATCCGGAATCGATATCCACAATTCCATCGTTGGATGGGAAGGTTATATATTTTGGCGGTTCTGGTCGCCGGTCTGGGCGGGCTGATCTTCATTCTCTGGCGGGGGACGATTGGTGGCCCGGTGATGGATATCGGATTTGGACTGTATGGCATCCTCATGATCGTTGGAGCGGTCCAGGTCTGGCGCCACGCGCGAGCCGGCCGTTTCGTGCCGCACCGTCAGTGGGCGCTTCGGCTCTACGCGCTGGCGATCGGTTCGTGGCTCTACCGGATCGATTACGGGCTCTGGGTCGCCCTGACGGGAGGGTTGGGGCATGCGTCGCAGTTCAGGGGGCCGTTCGACAAGTTGATGGCCTTCTTCTTCTATCTGCCAAACCTGGTGGTCGTCGAAGTGCTGCTGCGGCGGGGAAAGTCAGAGTTGAGCGGATGGCGCATGGTTCTCAATTCGGCGCTTATGTTGATGGCCACCGGCGTGCTGCTGGTTGGAACCTGGTTCTTCACCCGCTACTACTGGGGGCCAGCGATCCTCGCGCTGCTCAGCGGTCAGCAAAATTGATAATGGCTGAGGTTATTGAATGTACAGAAGCCTCGACAATGTCAGTAAAGTAAAAGTTCTGATGTTAAGTTGGCGCGACTATCCACGGAAGGACGAGCAGGGAGTCCATCCGTGGAGTCAGGTATCTGCTCAGACTGGTTGAGATCGCTCATTGCCATACATTGCTCCCTTCGCCCTGTACACTAAACTATTTGGGCAAGGTGTCTCAATGGACATTGGCACATAGGGTAGTCCGGAAAGCCTTCCTTACCCGCTCGCGGACCATCAAATTGTGTAATGGGATGAGTGCTTCATCGACGAAACAATCGACCGTACAAAAAAGGGGGCCAATGGTCTGGAAGACTAAAAA
>JBEAVZ010000222.1:0-3891 GCA_041160645.1 Acidobacteriota bacterium | reverse complement strand
TGCTGGGTGAGTCCACGCCCCGTGTGTTGGGGCGGTTGTAGGGGCGGTTCGCGAACCGCCCCTACCTTAGCGCCGAATGTAACTTGACATTACAGTGCGTGAGCGCTGGTAAACAGGACTGCATCAATTGTGCCAAATGTGCCCTAGTGGGCTGAAGACCAGTGCCACGTGTTACTCGGACCACTCCTGCCATCAGATAAGAGAGTATGAATAAAATTGAATCGGATCAGCCAGCTAAATTCTTCATATCCTATGCACCAGAGGATGTCGAGATTGCCAGTAAGCTTAGCCGTCATCTCGAAGGTGACGGTATCAATGTATATGATCCATACCGTTACAACTGGGATATCGCCCTTGATCCTGAACAGATCGTCAACGAGACTGATGGCGTAATAATCATTATGTCGCCAAGATCGATGCCGGATCGACCCGAGGTGACGAGGCAATGGCTTCCATTCCTGCGTCACCAAAAGGGAATCTACCCGGTTAAAATCGAAGAATGTCAGATCCACCAAACGCTATACTCATTTATGTGGCTCGATGCCACGAGAGGCCTCGGGCAGGTGCTGCCGAAATTTATCGAAGCCTTGCGGCAGTATGTGCCGACCCCGCAACCCAATCTAACTGACCAGTCGAAGGTGGCAGTCACTGACCCTCCGCCAACTGAGCCGGGTATCGATTTCGTCGGACGACGGGTTGGTCTCTCCAGGGAAGCCATCGATAACAATGCCGTCAATGACAAACCCCTCACCGATGTCAGTCAGGACAAGCTCGGCTTCGCGCCATATGTCTTTGGTCTCAAGGAATTCCTCGATTCACTCGATACCGAGACGCCGCTGACCATTGGCCTGAATGGCGCCTGGGGCTCTGGCAAGTCGAGCATGATGCGGATGCTCGAGTCAGAATTGAAGAAGCGGACCATCCACGGCACCTTCGCGGCCCGGGCCAAATGGACCTTGGACTGGATCTGCGGGACCTGGTGGGTCGGTTTGGGATATCTCTGGTCGCTGATCCTCAAGTTGTTTCGACAGACTCAACGCGCCGAAGATATCGGGACGGCGCTCCATTTTGGTCGCTCCATACCAAATATGGTCACTAATGAGTTTGACGCGCAGTTTCATAAATTCATCAACCTGCTGATCGATGATGATGCGGCAAAGAACGGCCGGCAACAAATGTCGACCGAGGAGCGGGCGCGACACCTGGCTGATTATCAGCAGAGATTGGGGAAGTGGGCGCGGAGATCTTATCTAAGAGTGATGATGCCGCCGGCGCGTCACTATTGCGTCTGGTTCAATGCCTGGAAGTATAGCGATCAGGATCAGATCTGGGCGGCGCTGGCACTGGCTACCCTGCGCCAATTGGCAAAGGAAAAAAGTCTACCGGGACGAGTCTTCATCATTCTCCGCCAGACAATCAGAAATTTGCGAACTTTGAATGGTAACCCGCTTCAATTTGTCCAGAAAAATGTTCTACCAGCACTGGTTGCCATCGCCCCACTCATTTATGGTCTGCTGGAAAGGCTCCTGAATCGTTACAGCAATGGCGCCTTAGCCAATGTGGTAGATCAAGCAAAACAGAATCAGGCAGAAATTGCTGCGGGGGCAAGCGCCGCGAGTGCCACTCTTGGAAATCCGAATCATGCGTCACTTATTGATCTGTTCACGTCACTGATGAATGGAGATGGTTTGACGCCCTGGACTGGGGCACTCTATTCAATCCCTATCGCCCTATTCTGGATTGGATTGCGAAAGATCAAGAGTCCAATCAACCTGGCCTTTGCCGAGGCGCTGAAGTCTCCGAAGTACGACTATTCGACCCAGCTGGGATTTCTCGATACATTTGAAAAGGATTTTGAGGAGATCATTGGCCGATCGGTGCTTCCATCCATCTCCAACCATCCCGGCAAACTGGTCATCTTCATCGATGACCTCGATCGTTGCACTCCGACCCAGACGGCCGAGGTGATCGAGGCGATCAATCTCTTTCTCGACAGTCGTGGGTGTGTCTTCATCCTGGGGATGGACATGGCGATTGTCGCCGCAAGCATCGAAACCAAGCACGAACAGCTGGCCAAGGTGCTGCGCCAGAATTCACCCGACCTCGTCTCCGCCGGGGCGCTGTTTCTGGATAAGATCATTCAGATTCCGCTCAATGTCCCCCGCGCCAGTGACAAATCGTCCCAGTCGCTGGTGAAGCAGATGTTTCATAAGCAGTTGCCCAAGTTACCGAAGAGACGTCAAGCCCCGCCGACCGCCTCGTTACCGGAATCTGCTCAACCATCGCCACCCGTGACGCCATCGACCGCAACCTCAACTCCGCCCGACTCTAAAACAGATCCGGTGTCAAGGACACACGAGAAGGTCAGTTTTGCGAGAGCGGACATTCAGGACGCGATCCAGATTGGTAGCAGATTGTTCAATGAGAATATTCGCCAGATCAAGAGGTTCGTCAATGTCTTTCGGTTGCAGATCTACATCTCCGATAAGAGGCAGCTCTTGTCAGATGATAAAAAGACCGGGCTCAGTCCTGACCAGTTGGCGGTCTGGGTGGCCTGGCAGATGCGCTGGCCTGAGCTGACGCGCCAGATGATGAATCCACTGGAGAAAGAGACCCTGACCAACCTATTGTGCGGACTGGCGGACAAGATCGAGATCGATAGTTTTAATAACAATGGACTGGATGGGAGATTGAATGGCTCTGTCGATGATCTGATTGAGCCATATTTTGATACCGCCGCTGGCGAGAGATTAAAGCCATTCTTCGATAATTGGCTCCGTGATCAGGAATTTCTCTACTCCGTCAAGTATCTCGAACAGTACTGGTCGGGAGAGAAGCCTCTTGATATATTACTTGATCTGCCACACCCGATGGATCTGACCCACAAGGCACCAATGACCAGTAGTTCCTGAGCGAGCGAGAAAAGTACCCGGAGCGCCGAAGCGATATGTCAAACTTTGATGTAATCATTATTGGCAGTGGTTTTGGAGGCGCGATCACCGCGTGTCGGCTGGCAGAGCAGGGGTACCGAGTGCTGGTTCTCGAGCGCGGTCGGCGTTGGCAGACCAGCGAGTACCCCAGTGTGACCAAGCGCGACTGGGTGTGGGACAACAACGATCCGGTGCGGCGCAATGGATGGATCGATCTGCGACTCTTTCCGGGGATGTCGGTCATCCAGGGAGCGGCGGTTGGCGGCGGGTCGCTCATCTACGCGAATATCTCCGCTGAAGCGCCACCACAGACCTTTGCCGAGGGCTGGCCGGAGGAGATCACCTACGCAGAGTTGAAACCATACTATGACCGGGTTGGCGCGTTTATGAACGTTCAACCAGTGCCAGTGTCGCAATGGCCGCCGCGAACCAGGATTGTTCAGGAGGCAGCGACGAAGAGTGGCGACGCGGGCCGCTTTCGTCCGCTCGAACTCGCGGTCACCTTCGATCCAAACCTTCCTTTCAATCCGGATGCCCCGCCGATCGCGGCCGATTCCCGACCATTTACCAATCCCCAGGGAGTTCAGCAGGGCCACTGTGTCCACCTTGGAGTCTGTGATGCCGGATGTCCGGTCGAGGCAAAGAATACCCTCGAGCGGAACTATATTCCGCAGGCTGAGCGACACGGAGCGGAGGTCCGTCCGGGGGCGATCGTCCGCCGCCTGATGGTCGATCGTGCTGGTTACCAGGTCTCCTATGACGAGCTGCGGGATGGTCGTTTGATCGCCCGCGCGGAGCAGGCCCGGATCGTCATTGTCGCGGCTGGCTCGCTCGGATCGACCGAGCTGCTGCTGCGCTGTCGTGACGAATACCGGACGCTCCCGGCGATCAGTCAGGCGCTTGGCACGGGATGGAGCAGCAATGGGGACGTCCTGACCCCGGCCCTGCACAATGATGGGCG
>JBEAVZ010000209.1:0-5124 GCA_041160645.1 Acidobacteriota bacterium | reverse complement strand
ATCGAGGTTGGCGCGCCCATCACCAGGTTGCCGGTTGATCAGCCGGCTCGGCTGCGCCTCGCTACTGCCGGAAGGCTCGTCCGCCAGAAACGGCATGACCGTTTCATCCGCCTCATTGCCGCGCTCGGCGCGCAGACCGAGGCGCCAGTCGAAGCGGCCCTCTACGGCGCCGGACCATTGCGGTTCGAGTTGGAAGAGCTGGCGCAACAACTTGGCTTGCGCTCGCCACGTTTCGCGTTCCGGGGACTCATCAGCGACCCGCGCCAAATCTATGCGGCCACGGACATCTTTGTGCTGACCTCCGACTGGGAAGGCTCTCCCAATGTGATCCTCGAAGCGATGGCGGCCGGACTTCCGGTCGTCACGACCCGGGTTGGCGACCTCGCGACGCTGATCAACCACGGAATCAACGGATTCTGCCACGCCCCGGACGATGAGTCAGGAATGGTCGACTCGATCATCCAGCTCTTGGCCAGCCCCCAACGGCGGTCGCAAATGGGCAACCAAGCCCGGGCGACCATCGACGCCCACTACTCGCCCGGCCAGTACCGGAGAAGGGTCGCCGATCTCTATCAACAGCTGGGAAGCGCGCCCCCCTAAGTCGAACCACGCGCCGCTGGATCCCCGACCAGCGACGTCTCATCTCACCAGCCGCAATCAGGAAGGTGCTACTGCACGATGGTCGCCAGAACCGATGTCATCACCATTCAACAGCCGGGCAACTACCGACGCCTGGTCAGGGCCCGCGCCGCCGCGCGAACGGCGGCTGCAAGTCCGCTCATCTGGATCTTTCTGGCCGGGCATTTCCTGCTCGGCGCCATCATTGCCCGGGCGCCGGTGGTGGCCAGCGGCCAGCTGATCGCCGTCCTGGCCCTCGCCATCTGGTGGGGTCTGGTCAAAAAGGATCTGGAACGATTGTCACTCGTCGCCGCCTACCTGGCCGGCGCCGAAGTTCTCTGGCGAATGACGCGTACCGGACCACTCTGGGAGTTTGGCAAGTATGGGTTGATCGCTATTCTGACAGTGAGCCTCGTGCGGGCCGGGCGGTTACGGGCCCCGATCTTTGCGCTGACCTTCTTTGCCGCTCTTCTGCCATCGCTCGTCCTGCCGCTGGCAAACGTCGAACTTCAGGCGATTCGCGACGATTTGAGCTTCTACCTCAGCGGTCCCCTCGCGCTGACCATCTGTACGTGGTTCTTCTCCTCTCTCCGCGTCACGTTCGATCAATTGCAACGAATCCTCTATGCCCTTCTCGGACCGACCATCTGTCTCGGCGCGGTGACCCTCTATGGAACCCTCAGCGCGGAGAGTCTGCGTTTCTCAAACAACTCGAACTTTGCGACCAGCGGCGGTTTTGGTCCCAATCAGGTTGCGGCGGCACTCGGGCTGGGTATACTCGTCGCCTTTCTCGCCCTCCAGCACCGTCAGGCGGGGGTGGTCGTCAGACTCTGCCTCCTCATGACCCTTCTCTTTCTGACGGTTCAGAGCGCCATGACCTTTTCGCGTAGTGGAATCTATATGGCGGCCGGCGCCATCATCACGTCGATCATCTTTCTCGTCCGCGAACCACGTTTCCGCATTCAGTTGCTGATCATCATTGGCATCGCCATCATTGCCTTCAACTATCTGCTCCTCCCCCGTCTCGATCGAATCACCAACGGGCTGCTGACGAGCCGGTTCGTCAACACCAGACTAACCGGTCGGGATCGGCTGATCATTGCCGACCTGCAGGCCTTTGCCGATCATCCGATCTTCGGAGTCGGCCCAGGCCAGGGGCGTGAATACCGGCTCCGGGCCCATAACACGGCCGCCGCCCACACCGAATTCACCCGGCTCCTCGGCGAACACGGCATCTTCGGCCTGATCGCCATCGGAATGCTCCTGCTCATGGCCTTTCAGCATCTGCAGCAAAAGAGCTCCCTGACCGGTAAGGCGTTCACATCTTCGCTGGTCGTTTGGAGTTTTCTCTTTATGACTGTTTCGGCCATGCGCCTCGCGGCGCCGGCGTTCGCTTTTGGCCTCGCGGCCATCAGGATCATCGATGAAAAGAAGCGTTGAACAGCCCAACCGGACAGCGATCCTGCTTATTGGCAACTTCCTGACCAACAGTCTCGGGACGCGTCACGTCAGTGAAGATCTTGCCGAACAGCTCACGGCGCGTGGCTGGCCGGTAATCACGACCTCCAGCTATCCCGGACGGCTGCGACGCGGTCTCGATATGCTGCTGACGATCTGGCGAAGGCGCGACGACTTTGCCATCGCCCACATCGAAGTCTACGCCGGACTGGCCTTCATCTGGGCCGAGCTATCGGCATTCCTGCTGCGTCGACTCGGCAAACCCTACCTCCTGACGCTTCACGGTGGTAGCTTACCCGGCTTCGCCAGACGCTGGCCGCGCCGTGTCCGGAAGCTGCTTTCGGCTGCCGTCACAGTCACTACCCCATCCACATATCTGCTGGAGGAGCTGGGAGGATTTGGCGCCAAACTGCACCTGATCCCCAACGCGATCACGATTGCCCGCTACCATCACCGCTCGCGCAGCGTGCTTCATCCGCGACTGCTCTGGCTGCGCGCCTTCGACCATATCTACAATCCAACCCTCGCCCTCGCGGTCGTTGACCAGCTGCGGGATGAGTTTCCGGAACTGTCACTGGTCATGATTGGTCCTGATAAGGGTGATGGCAGTCTTGAGTTAACCCGGCAGAGAATCAGTGAACTTAAACTCAACCGGTTCGTCACCCTGACCGGACGCCTCTCCAAGATGGAGATCGCCAGTCAGCTCGACGCGGCGGATATCTTTCTCAACACGACCAGTGTCGACAACTTCCCGGTGAGCGTCCTCGAGGCAATGGCGAGTGGACTCTGTGTCGTCAGCACGCGGGTTGGCGGCATTCCGCAGATGCTCGATGACGGCAAAAACGCACTGCTGGTTCCTCCGGACGATCCGTCGGCGATGGCCGCCGCCGTCCGGAGACTTCTCACTGAGCCAAACCTGGCTACCCATATCTCAGAAAAGGCCCGTCAGATGGCCACTTCCTGCGACTGGCAACCCGTCATCGATCGCTGGGAAGAACTATTGAATACCCTGATTAGAGAAAACAGATCCATTATCGCGAAGAAGACCCGTCTGATCGCCGCCACCAACGACCAGACCAGGAGTGAATCTGCATGACTCAGACCCTGCTCAACTGTGCGACGTGCCAGGTCATCGACGCACGACCATTTCTGCGGATGGGTGGATTTGGACCGCGCCATCTCGTCAAATGTCGCCAATGCGGACTAATCTACACCTCATCACGGCCAACACTGTCGAAGGTGAATCAGTTCTTCACCGCCGGCTACATCAAAGATCGACGAAAGCTGGAAAGAGAGCTGGGAAGCTATCGTGCACTGAGCCTCGCGCGCGAAGCCGAGCTCGTCCGGAAGCTCCGCCCGGGTGGGCGCATCCTCGATATTGGCTGCGCGGGTGGGGCCTTTCTCGCCAACTTTCAAGACGGAAAGTGGGAACGCCACGGAGTCGAACCATCCGCGATCGCCGCCAGCGAAGCGGAGAAGATTGGCATTCGCGTCTATCAGGGCCTGTTCGCCGAGGCGCGGATCGCGGCAGGATTGGACTTCGATGTGGTGACCTGTCTCGATGTGCTCTGCTTCTCCGCCAACCCCGCGGATGATCTGCGCCGCATGCGCCAGCTGCTCAAAGAGGATGGATACCTGATCATCGACCTGCCCGGCTACCTCTACCGGGTGTCGCGCAACATTGGCCCACTCTGCTGGCTGGTCAATCGCCGCTGGTCGAACTTTCTCGAGGGATCGCCCCATCTATATCTCTTTTCACCGTCCAGTCTCCGCCGCATGCTTGCCGAAACAGGCTTCCGGATTGAGGCGATCCGGCCCGAATATGCTCCGATGCGCGGGTCGATCGTCTCACGAACCCTCAACCGACTCCACTACCTGGTCTCGAGTCTGATTATGGCGCTGACCAATCAGCGCCTGCTGACTGCCGCCAAATTGGTCTATGTCTGTCGCCGTGTCTGAGAACGGGCCGGTGACGGCCCACGATAATCTCAACTTCTACCAATCGATCGGTCGGCAAACGATCGAATCGGAGAGTTGCTGGTGGTACAACGCCTATGGGCAGAAAACCTTCTATTTCGCCTTTCCGCCGCAACGGCTGATCTCTCCGGGTCGAGCGGAGATCGCGCGGCTCTTCGCGCAACTTCCGGTGTTCTCCGCGCTGCGCTTCCTCTCCCCCGCCGGAAGCAGACAGGCCAACAGCTACCGCTGGGTTCGCCGAAGCCCCTACCGGATCGACGACCTCAGCGCCAACAGCCGCAGCAAGATCAGGCGCGGCCTGCGCAACTGTGCGATCCGCCCGGTAAGTTTCGAGGAGCTGGCTACCCACGGTCAGCTGGCGCAGCACGACACCATGCTTCGCCAGGGCAAGCCGGCCCGCGATTACCAGGCCGGAAAACTCGATCATCCGGGTCACGCCTATGCGGCCTGGGGAGCCTGGATCGATGACGATCTGGCGGCCTTCGTCATCACCCAGCGGATCGACGACTGGGTCCATATCCAGGTCAACCGCTCGGTCAATCGTCATCTGCGCCACTATCCCAACAACGCGCTCATCTACGAAGTAACGAGCCGACTTCTCGGAACGCCTGGGATCACCACCGTCAGTTACGGCTGGGAGTCACTCACGCCACTCGAATCTCTCGATCAATTTAAACTGAGTATGGGCTTCGAGCAGGAGGCAGCCCGTCAGGTCATCCTGCTTTCTCCCTGGCTCAGATGGGCCTGGAACCCGGTGACACGATCGCTGGGAAGACTGGTCAGCCTGGCTTTGCCAACCAACCGGTTAGTTAAACAGTTTCGGGGTCTGTCCAGATTCATCACGACGCGGGTCTGAATCCCTGACGCACTCGCGGGCGCTTGAGGCCTTCTGGGTCTCTGACCAGCAGCCGCAGCAAGCTTCGAATCTCGAACGACCGCTCCGAGGAGACGCCATCAACGACCGACTGCTCAAAATCTATCGCCAGCTTCCACGCCTCGGGCAGGTGGCGGCGGCCAACCTGCGCAGCGCCTACCTCGCCGCCTGGCGGTATGGCCCGGAGACAGAAGAAC
>JBEAVZ010000203.1:0-2571 GCA_041160645.1 Acidobacteriota bacterium | reverse complement strand
CTCTTCTTCTTCCTTCTTTTTGGCCTTTATCGCGGCATCTGGCAGTATGCGGGCGTCGAGGAACTGGCCAGCATCGGAAAGGGAACACTGTCAGGCGGCGTCGTCTCGGTATCTTTCGTCATGGTCTTGTACAAGTTTGCCGGCCCCTCGCGCAGTATCTTCATTATCAACCTCGCCCTCCTGACCCTGGCGATTGCGGTCTCCCGGCTCTCTTTCCGACTATTTTCGATCATTCTCTCAGGCGTCCGCGCGCCCCAACCCGGCAGCCGACCGGTCCTCATCTATGGCGCTGGAGACCGCGGTGAACTGCTCCTCCGCGAACTTCTCCAAAACCCTGATCACCTCTATGATCCAGTCGGTTTTGTCGATGATGACCCGGCCAAAATTGGCAAGACCCTTCGCGGTTACCCCATCCACGATCCGGCGGCTCTCCCGAGACTGCTCAATGACCTCCGGGTCAATGAGGTTCTTCTCTCCACTCACCAGATCCCGGAAGAGAATACCCTCCGCTTTCAGGCGATCGGTCTCAAACTGCTCCGGCCTAAAATTGGTTTTGAATAGAGAGCGTGCGTCTGATAACGGATGGGTGTTGACTAATCCGATGAGAAAGACAGTTATTGCCGCTTAAGGACAAGCAGAGTCTGATCGTCCTGCGGACTCAGATCAACCAGAAAGCCTGCCAGTTGAACCTGGATGGCGTCGATGATCTGCGCCGCTGGCGCAAGGTGCTGCTGATCAAGGATGCTGATCAGGCGTTCAATTCCAAATTCTTCATTTTGCGCATTCATCGCTTCAGTGATCCCATCTGAGTAGAAGATGAGAATGTCCCCCGGGGAGAGATCGATCGACTCGAGGGTGAGTGCCCGATCGAAGACGGATGAGTTGCTCAGTCCAAGCCCGATCCCGCGTGGATTGAGAAGGACGGTCTCGCCACTGGCGGCGCGTCGAAGAAGGGCTGGATTATGACCAGCACGCGCCATGACGAGACGATGGGTGGAGGTATCAAGAAGTCCAAGCACCATGGTCACAAACACGCGGCGGCGGCAGACTTCATAGAGATGTTGATTGATCTTCCGCAGAACATCGACGGGATCTTGGATCCGCTCGGTGAGTGCGGTCAGCAGCCCTTTGGTGAGGGTCATGTAGAGAGAGGCCGGCACCCCTTTTCCTGAGACATCCGCGACGACCAGCCAGATTTGATTGCTGGTGGAAGTGATGAAGTCGTAAAGGTCGCCACCAACCTCACGTGAGGGAAGGCAGATTGCCGCCACATCGTAGCCTTTGACAGCCGGGCTTGAACCTGGAAGCAGGCTCTGTTGCGCTCGGCGCGCCACCTCGAAGTCTGCCTTCAGACGCTCTCTCTCGATAGTCATTTCGAGCAGCCTCGCCGGGATATGCAACTCCTCTTTGGTTGGGACTCGTCTGTATCGCCAGGCGATCAAAGCGGCGAAGAAGAGAAGTCCGAGACTGAAGATCACCCGCTGTCCGGCGACGCGCAGAGATGGGGCTGATTGATCGAGCAGCAGCAACCCTTTCGCGAGCGATTCGCTGGTCAGTAAAGCTGCCAGGACTGACAACAGCCCGGACTGCTGATAGGCCACCAGCAGCACCACCGCCAGCAGAATGGTGGTGATCAGGAGCGGCCCAAAGCCAACTTTGATCACCGGCAGTTGCCCGACCATCAAAACTGTCAGTCCAAAGATCAGTATCCGGCGAGACCCGCCGGGCCGCAGGTAAAGCTCAATCAGGGGAATTATCACGGCGAAGAAGAGAATGTAGCCAAGCAGATGATGGAAAGTGAGCGCCGCGAAGGCCGGAGACCGCCCGCTGAAGAGATCGAGTCCATGGGTCTGTTCGAAGAATGTCCGGACTCCCGCGCCTCGCCCCACCACTATCCACCAGTGCACCCCGTAAGAGATGGCCGTCAGCGTTACCCCACCGATTAAACCGTAGACGAGTCCTTCGATGACCGGGCTGGTCCTGAGTCGTCCCCGCCACAGCAGTTCGAGGCCCAGACTGCGACGTGCCTTGGTTCGAATCGAGATCGACAGTCCGACGACACCGATCGCGTACCCGATAAACGAGACCAGCCCCGCCCAGACCACCCAGATCAGCCAGGGCAGGGGAGCGACGAACCAACCAGCCAGCCCCATCTCTTCACTGACCCGGCGGAGATCAACTTCTCTGAAAAGCAGGTCGAGTCTCTCCCCGCCTCCACTCGATAGTAACGCTACTCCGAAGAGAAACAACCAAAACGGCAGCCCTGTTCTGGCTTGTGTGCGGCGATAGGCGATTGCGCTAAGCCCAAAGATCAGCGCCAACAGGACCATGGGCAGAGCCAACACGGTCTGGGCTCTGCGCAACCAGACCGACTTCCAGTCATCGTCCTCATTGATCAGCTCTCGCAGCGCGGGCGTCAAGGCTGGGTTAAAATCGACCTTCCTGATTCTTTCTCCGACCAGTTCAAAGCGCAGCGAGGGCCGCATCAGAACCGTTCCGGCCTTCTCGACCACCCCCAGGTCCATCTCTATTCGCCCCGGAGCTGTGACCGTTCGTGCGTCTGATAATAAT
>JBEAVZ010000199.1:0-2748 GCA_041160645.1 Acidobacteriota bacterium | reverse complement strand
CTCCGGTCGCAGGTCGCGCGGCTCCCGCATGGCGGCGGACGGCCCCGGCGAGACCGGTGGACGAACCGGCGCCGACGGAGGCGGCGCTGGTGATTCCGGGGGCGCAGCCGGTGAAGAGCCCTGGTCGGCCCCGAGGGGATCTAGTTCGAGGTCGGCCGACTCGGGCAGAATATCGCCGGTAAGGACGCCAAGTCGGGCGCGCTCATTGGCGTGGATTCGCGCCCGCATGGAGCGGATCGACCGCATCTCTTCCGTCAGTTCCGGCGGAGGCGCGAAGCGCTCCTTTGGCTTGTCTTTGAGATACTCGCGCATGAAGTCGAGCCAGAACGGGATAGCTGCCGAGGCGCCCGACTCGCCCTGCCCAAGTGACTTCTTCTGGTCACTGTAACCAATCCAGACACCACAGACGACCGACGGCGTATAGCCGATAAACCAGGCATCGGTAAAGTCATTGACCGTGCCGGTCTTCCCCGCGATTTCGTGGCCGAGCGACCCGGCCGCGGTCGAGGTTCCATACTGGACCGAACCCTTCATCAGTTCGACCATCTGCCCGGCGACATAGGGGGTGATGACCTGCTCCTGGCGATTGGCCCCCGCGTCGAGGATGTTGCCATCCCGATCGACGACGCGGACAATCCGGGTTGGTTCAGACCAGATCCCCTGGTTGGCAAAGGCAGCGTAGGCCGCCGCGAGGCTCAGGAGCGGCTCCTCGGTCGCCCCAAGGGCCGAGGGCAGGAACGGGGCCATCGGATTGGGGAGCTTGAGCCGCGTCACCAGATTGGCGGCATTGTTGACCCCGATCTCGTCGAGTAGACGGACGGCCGGAATGTTGCGGGAGAGGGCGAGGGCCTGGCGAATGGTGATCGGCCCCATGAAGCTGTCATCATAGTTGCGCGGAATCCACTCGCCGCGCTGGAAGGGGACGTCGTCGACGTAGTCATCGATGCTCAGCCCCTGTTCGATCCCCGCCGCATAGATGAACGGTTTGAAGACCGAACCGGTCTGGCGATTGGCCTGGGTGGCGTGATTGAACTTGGTGATCGCGAAGTCATATCCACCGACGAGCGCCTTGATCTGTCCGGTCTTCGCATCGAGCAGAACGAGGGCGGCCTGGACATCCGGTTGCGGCTCAAAGACGACCTCGACCTGCTTCTTCGCGACATCGATCGATTTGATCTTGAATGGCGCGAGATCGCCGCGTTTGAAGATCGCGGCGGGCGGTCGACCAACCACCTGGGTCTGGGCGGACGTGATCGCCGCGGAGTAGCCCCCGAAGGAGATCCGCGCGCCACGATCGTTGACCTCTTTGACCAGTCCGGTCACCACCTCATCGATGGCCGGCGCGGTGCGCGTCCAGGTTGGATGGACATAACGATCGAGCGCCGCGGCATCCCGGGCGCCGATATTCTCGAGCTTGAGCTTCCAGCCGTGGCGACGCTGGTACTGCTGGGCTCCTTTGCGGACGGCGTTGACCGCGGCGATCTGCGCCTCCTCGTCGAGCGAGGTGTAGACGCTCAGGCCGGCCCGGTAGGCATCCATGGCATCCTGAGCATGGCGCTCAACCAGTAAGCGCTGCAGCTCCTGCCGGACCTCTTCGATAAAGTAGGCGTGCGGCGAGCGGTCGTTCTTGCCCCGCTGGTCATCCGGATCGAGATCGAGGGGCAAGGCCCGGGCGGCGCCGGCCTCGGCGGTGGTGATGAAACCCGCTTCGACCATGGCCTGAAGGACGAGGTTGCGGCGCTCCAGCGCCGCCTTCGGACGGAGCAGCGGCGAATACTGCTGCGGCGCCTTCGGCAATGCGGCGAGCAGGGCGTACTGATGGAGTCCCAGATCCTTGAGCGGCTTGCGGAAATAGTAGTTGGCCGCCGCCTCAAAACCATAGGCTCCCCCGCCCAGAAAATGCTGGTTGCAGTACATCGTCAGAATCTGCTCTTTGGTGTAGACCCGCTCGATCTGGAGCGCGAACATGATCTCCTTGATCTTTCTGACGTAGGTCTTCTCGCGGTTGAGAAAGAGCGTTCGCGCCAGCTGCTGGGTGAGCGTCGAAGCCCCCTGGGCGCGTCGCTGGCGGATCACGTTCTGGAGCAGCGACCCGGCGATGCGGACCGGGTCGATTCCGAGGTGGTCATAGAAACGCGTATCCTCGATGGCGAGGATCGCCTGTTTCAATCGCGCGGGGATCTGTTCATACTCGATGGGAATGCGCCGTTCGAGGGCGAGTTCGCCGATCACTTTGCCGTTGCTGGCATAGACTTTGGTGATTTGCGGTGGCCGGTAGTCGGCCAGGGCGTCGACCTCGCGGGCGAAACTGGTCAGGGAGGAGAGCGAAACAAGGACGAGACCGGTCAGCCCTCCCGCAAAGATGGTCAGGAGGAGCAGCGCCGCCAGCCCACTGCTCTGGATGAACCCTCCAAGGCGGATAATAAAGTGGGGCAGCTTGTCTTCGTGCTGGGCAAGCCAGGCCATCCAAGAGCGATCCTGCCCCGACTGACCTGGCCCCGACCGATCTGGCCCCGACCGACCTGGCCGCTGACGATCCGAAATTCCTTGCTTCTGCGCATTCATGGGACGATTATAACAGCGAAATTGGTGGAAAAGTCCAGCAAGTGGAGTGGAGTGGATCCATTTTCGAAGAACCGCGCGCGCGGGCAAGGATGGTGGTCCAGCCTCCCAATTTTTTATGCAAGGAGTCTATTGAAACTGCTATGAAGACGATCATCCTCTTGGTGATGCTCATCATGTCTGTTC
>JBEAVZ010000152.1:0-3970 GCA_041160645.1 Acidobacteriota bacterium | reverse complement strand
CGGATGGCATTCTCAATGACATCCCCGTCGGGTATGAGCGAAACGCGGGGCGCAGCCCGGCGGGGGTCAACGTCGATTTCCGCTACTCGCGCGTCATTCCCCTCAACGAGCGGTTTAAGCTGGAAGTGATGGCCGAGGCGCTCAATATATTCAACATCAACAGCACGGTGACCTTTACCAATACGGCCTTCACCGCGAACAACATCAACACCTCGGTCGTCGATCCCCGAACGGGCGCGGTCGTGCGGGCGTTGACCCCGTTTATCCCAACCGGCCAGGAGAGCCGGCAGGGCCAGGTCGGCATCAAGCTGATCTTCTAGGGACTGGTTACAAACGGCGGAGGCCGCGCGACACACGCGGCCTCCATTTTGATCATTACTGATCGCTGGACAGGCCCAAGGGCTGACTGATCCTGTTATAACTTTCATACAAAGAGAGAAGCATATGCATCTGCAATTCAGGCAAATCCCGGCCAGGAAAATTCTGGCATTGCTGATGGTGCTGGTCATTGCATCATCAAATCTGATGGTGGCGCGGGGACAGGTTCGCGCAAACTACGATCTGGGGGCCAGCGGGCTCGGGCAGAAGCTGAAGCGTCTGCAGACGACGGCGAGTCTGATGCATACGGCGGCGCACCCGGACGATGAAGACTCGGGGCTGCTGGCGCGAATGGCGCGTGGGGAGAGCGCGCGGGTATCGTACCTCTCCCTGACCCGCGGCGAGGGGGGGCAGAACGTCATCGGCCCGGAGCTCTTTGAATCGCTCGGCATCATTCGCAGCGAGGAGCTGCTGCAAGCGCGCCGGCTCGACGGCGGCGAGCAGTTCTTCACGCGCTTCATGGAGTATGGCTTCTCGAAGAAGCGCACTGAGGCGGCACAGATCTGGGATGAGAAGGCGGTGCTTGGTGATATGGTCCGGGCGATCCGCCTCTTCCGTCCGCTGGTCATCGTCTCGCGCTTCAGCGGGACGCCGGCCGATGGACACGGGCAGCACCAGCTCGCCGGCTATCTGACGCCGATCGCCTTCAAGGCGGCCGGCGACCCACAGCAGTTTCCGGAGCATTTCGCCGAGGGTCTCACTCCCTGGCAGGCGAAGAAACTCTATGTCGGTATGGGGTTTGGGGCGAGCCAGCAGAATCCGGCGACCCTCACGGTCAGCACGGGAGAGTATGATCCGCTGATCGGACGCTCATATTTCGAGATTGCTGCAGAAGGGCGGAGCCAGCACAAGTCGCAGGAGATGGGTTCGCTCGAGCTGCGTGGAAAGCAGCAGTCGGGTCTGCGGCTGCTCGAAGCGACCGAGGGAAAGATCCCGAATGAAAAGGGGATCTTTGATGGCCTCGACACCTCGATCCGCGGGATCGCCAAACTGACCGGCAACACGGAAGCTCCGGTGGCGGCCAAACTGGCGGCCCTGCAGGAGACGGCCGAAGCGGCGCTCCGTGGATACGATCCGTTCAACCCGCAGAAGATCGTGCCGATTCTCACCCGGGGGATCGCGCAGGCCAGCGAGGCCGAAAAGAGCACGGCCAATCCCGAGACACAGTTCATGATCCGGCAGAAGGGGATCGAGTTCGTCGCCGCGTTTCAGGCGGCGGCGGGGATCGTCATCGACGCGTTGAGCAATTCCGAGACGGTCGTCGCCGGCGATTCGGTCGGCGTCGCGGTGCGGACATTCGTCCCGGAGACGTCCGGGATCA
Source organism: Acidobacteriota bacterium (assembly GCA_041160645.1). Taxonomy (GTDB): domain Bacteria; phylum Acidobacteriota; class Blastocatellia; order RBC074; family RBC074; genus CAIOZW01. The sequence continues at coordinate 2,271 of JBEAVZ010000152.1, read as the reverse complement.
CCATCGTCGACGCCACGCTGCGCACGCTCCCCGGCTGGAAATTCGAAGCGGTGGCTGAACCGAAACCGGAACCGGTCCAGTCGTTCCGTCCCCGGACCGAGGTCTCGACGACCGGCCACTTCTTCAATCTGACGGCCCCCGCCGCGGCCAAGCCGACGCAGCCCTACTGGCTTGAAGCGCCGCGGCAGAACTACACCTTCGACTGGTCCCAGGCCGGAACCGACAAGAACCGCCCCTTTCAGGCCGATATCGCGGTCGCCGAGGTCCGGATCAGGGTTGGCAATCAGGAGGTGGTCCTCTCCAAACCGGTGGTCCATCGCTTCGCCGATGACATCCGGGGAGAGATCCGGCGCAATCTGAACGTCGTGCCGCTGGTCACCAACAGTCTCGAATCGAACCTGATCATTGCGCCGACCTCCACCAGGCCGCAGCGGCAGCGGGTCGTCCTCTCCGTCACCAACAATGCCCCACGCGAGATCAAAGGCACGGTCAGTCTCGATCTGCCCGCTGGCTGGACTTCGGCCCCGGCAGCGACCGAATTTACGCTCAAGGGGCGCGGTGAAAAGACAGCGGTCAGCTTTGAGGTGACGATCCCCGGCGGCCTCCCGGCCAGCTCACACGACATTGTCGCCCGGTCGGTGGTTGACGGCAGATCGTACAGCCAGACGATGTACGAGATCGCCTATCCGCATATTCAGACCCATCGGCGTTATGCGCCATCGAAGGCCGATGTCCGGATTGTCGACCTGAAGGTCTCCCCCGTCAACGTTGGCTACATCATGGGCACCGGCGACCGGGTTCCGGACGCGATCCGGCTGCTCGGCCTGCCCGTGACCATGCTCTCCGAAAAGGATCTCTCGACTGGCGATCTGTCGAAGTTCGACACGATCGTCATCGGCATTCGCGCCTCGCAGGTCCGGCGCGACTTCGTCGCCAATAATGGCCGCATCCTCGACTATGTCCGGGCTGGCGGCACCCTGATCGTCCAGTATCAGCAGCACGAGTATGTCCGGGACAACCTGCTGCCCTTCCCGGCCCGCCTCGATGCCGTCATCAATGGCACCCAGCGCCTCTCCAATCTGCGCACCGTCGACGAGAATGCGCCGGTGAAGATCCTCGCTCCGGCGCATCCGGTCTTCAATTTCCCGAACCGGATCGGGGAGTCAGACTTCCTCAACTGGGTGCAGGAGAGACACCTCTACAGCCTCTCCTCGCTCGATCCACAATACACCCCACTCCTCGAATCGCACGATGAGGGAGAACCAGAGATCCCCGGGGGGATGGTCTATGCCCGGATTGGCAAAGGCCACTTCGTTTACAATGCCTACTCATTCTTCCGCCAGCTTCCAACCGGAAATCCTGGCGCTTATCGCCTCTTCGCCAACCTGCTGAGCCTTCCCAAAGCCGGCAAGTAGTCGTATTCTCATCAGGGATCTGTCAGCGCAGGCTGGCAGGTCCCTTGCCATTTTACAATCACCTTTTTTCGTTGGTTATTTAATCTATGGAAGAAAAATTTCCGGCCCGGAACTACCGGGAGAATGTTCTCACCGACTGTTTCGAGGATGCCAAAAGATACTTTCTCGAAGCCTATGTCGAAGTCGATTACGCCCACGGCGTCATGCTGGCCGAACAGGGCATCATCACGCGCGACGAGCTGAAGCGGCTGCTGCAATCGTTGCGAAGTCTCGATCTCGGTGCGATCCGCGCGGCCGAATACGATGGAAGCTTTGAAGATCTCTTCTACTACCTGCAACGCGAGATTACCAGAAACTGCGATCCCGATACGGCGGGCAGACTCCACACGGCGCGCAGCCGCAACGATATCGACGTGACGATCTATCGCCTGCATCTGCGACCGGCGACCCTGCGGCTGCTCCGTGCGGCGATGGATCTGCGCCAGGTCTTTCTCGATCTTGCCGCAGTGCACCACGAGACGCTGATTCCAGCCTACACTCATACGCAGCCCGCGCAGCCATCGACGCTCGCGCATCTCCTGCTGGCCATGGCCGAGAATGTTGGCCGTGATGTCCGGCGGCTGCAGCGCGCGTATGACAATATGAACTACTGCCCGCTCGGCTCAGGCGCGATCACGACGACCGGCTTCCCGATCGACCGCCACCGCGTCGCCGCGCTGCTCGGCTTTGCCGCGCCAACCGTCAACTCCTATGGCTCGATCGCCGGTGTCGACTACTTCACCGAACTGCTCGGGGCGACCTCGGCCATGCTCGTCAATACTGGCAAGTTCGCGCAGGAGTTCCTGCTCATGGCCAT
>JBEAVZ010000139.1:0-5611 GCA_041160645.1 Acidobacteriota bacterium | reverse complement strand
TCGGGAGTGCTGTTGAACTTGATCGTCGCCAGCGTTCCACCGACAAAATCGACCCCCAGATTGAAGGAGGAGGTGGTTTCCTTGCCGTCGATGGCGCGGTAGACGATCGAGGCAACGCCGGCGAGGATGAGAAGAGTGGAGAGGCCGAAGGCGAGCCCCTTCTTCCCCAGGAAATCGTAGTTGGTATTTTTGAAGATCTCGATCATAGCGATAATTCAGAACTGTGGAATTGGATCCGTGTTGGCCGTTGAGCTGACTGCCTTGGCGCGCGCGGCAATCCGGGTTTGACAGTAGGCGCGATCCGGGCGACGGTCAAACCGCCACCCGGGAGCCAGGAGGTCAGATGCTGATCGTCTCCGCCCGTCGTCCGCCCCGGTTGATCTGCCAGAAGAAGATCGCGCGAGAAACATAGACGGCGGTGAAGAGATTGGCCAGCAGACCGATCGTCAGGGTAACAGCAAAACCACGCACCGGACCGGTACCGAAGAAGTAGAGGAAGGCGGCCGAGACGATCGTCGTCACGTGAGTGTCGATGATCGTGACCATGGCCTTGCTGAATCCGGTATCGATCGACGATGAGACCAGCTTGCCAGCCCGCAACTCCTCGCGGATGCGCTCAAAGATGAGCACGTTGGAGTCGACGGCCATACCAATCGTGAGGATGACGCCGGCGATTCCCGGGAGGGTGAGAGTTGCCCCAAAGAGGGCCATTCCGGCGAGCAGAATGAAGAGGTTAAGGATAAGGGCGATGACCGCGTTGAGACCAGAGAGCCGGTAGTAGATGAGCATGACCAGCACGACGAGGGCGAGCCCGAAGAGCGAGGCACGGATTCCCTGGCGGATCGAGTCGGCGCCGAGTGAGGGACCGACGGTCCGCTCCTCGAGGTAGACGACCTTGGCGGGCAGTGCGCCGGAGCGAAGAACGAGTCCAAGATCCTCGGCCTCCTGCTTGGTGAAGTTGCCGGTAATCTCACCGCTGTCGGAGATCCGGCTGCGGATCGACGGGGCGGTCTTGATCTGCTCATTGAGAACGACCGCGAGCAGGTTGCCGATGTTCTTCTCCGTCCACTGACCGAAGCGCTCATCGGCGCCAGGCTTCAGACTGAAGGAGACCCGGTAGCCGGGGCCGCTCTGGCCAGGCACCCCGCGGGCGTCGCGGAGGTCGGCTCCGGTGATGACTGGGGTCTTTTCGACGACGTGGAAGCCGCTGAAACTGCTGCCATCGGCACGAGCTTCGTTGTAGGGGAGGATCTCGCGATCGCTCGGGACGCCGCCGCCGAGGGAGGCGAGCGCCTCTTCACGGGTCGGGTAGAGCGTGCCGGGGGCGACGACGGCCTTCAGTTCAAGGCGGGCCTCGCCCTTGATCAGCTCCTTGACGCGCTCGGGATTGTCGACGCCGGGCATCTGGACCAGAATCTGGTGATCCTCGGTGCGCCCATGAAGCTGAATGGTCGGTTCGGCGACGCCAAACGCGTCGATTCGCTGCTCGATGATCGTGCGCGCCTGTTCGGTGGCCTCGCGGCGGAAGAGGTCGGCGGCCGATTTATTGAGGTTGAAGGTGATACTGGCCGGATTGGTCGAAGTCGAGACATCCCAGATGTCACTCCCAAAGATGGGGAGGAGCTTCTCACGGATCTGGGTGTGAGCGTCGGCGCCCTGGGTCTCGACAACCAGCCGACCGTTGGCCGGGGTCTTGACATCAGTAAAGGCGATCGAGCCCTTCTTCAGTTCGTCGACCGCCTTCTGACGGTTTCCTTCGGTGATGGCCTTAATGTAGTCGTCGGCCTGCACCTGCATCACCAGGTGGGTTCCGCCGCGGAGGTCGAGTCCGAGCCGAATATTCTCGGTAAGGTTCTTCCGGAGCCGTTCCGGCTTGAAGAAGTCGGCGGCTTCGCGGGTGTAGTCCTTCTGCTTGGTCCACGGACCGAGCAGAATGGCCAGACAGCCAAAGGTCGTCAGCAGAATGACGATGGCGCGTGATTTGATACTCTTTTTCATACTATTTTGCTTCTTCCCCACCTTCCTGCAGGCCGGCGATAGAGTTGCGCGCGATCTCGATGCGCACAACAGGATTCTCAGAGATCTTGAGCTGGACGGTGCGCTTGTCATCGCGGATGCTGACAATTGAACCATAGATCCCGCCGTTGGTAACGACACGGTCGCCCATCTTCAGGTTGTCAAGCATCTGATCGATCGCCTTCTGCCGCTTCCGCTGGGGCATGATGATCATGAAGTAGAAGAGGACAAAGATGAGAACCATCGGGAGGAGCATGCCTAAAAGCCCACCGCCCCCGGCTGCCCCCTGAAGAAGGATTAGAGCTGTTTGATTGACCATGGTCGGAAACCTGAATCCTATCTTGAAATCTTATCTGGATATGGTTAGGTGAACTTGCCGGAAGCGGCCCCTTGCACCAGAACTGCTCCGCTTCGCCCTGTTTCCTGCAACACTCGTCATCACGCTTCGCTGCAGAGTCCATTCAGGGCATTCGGGTGGCAACCTCCCCGGAGCCGTCCGGGACGGCGGGGATCAGGGGGGAGTGACAGGCCAAACCGAATGGCAGTCTCAACTGGCAGCATCAGCGGACCCGCTGTGATAGCGCTCCAGGAATCGGGAGCGAAAAGCGGCAAATTCGCCAAGTGCGATAGATTGCCTGATTCGTCGCATGGTGTCAAGGTAGAAGGCAATGTTGTGATAGGAGCAGAGGATCGCGGCAAGCATCTCCCCGGCCTGGTAGAGGTGGCGGAGATAGGCGCGGGAATGGCGCCGACAGACAAGGCACTGGCATTCAGGATCGATCGGCTGCTCATCGCGGACGAAGCGGGCGTTGCGGATATTGAGCCGGCCGAGGGTGGTGAAGACCTGACCATTGCGGGCATTGCGGGTCGGCATGACGCAGTCGAACATATCGACGCCACGGGCGACGCACTCGACCAGGTCGGCGGGAGTGCCCACCCCCATGAGGTAGCGGGGCTGATCCGCGGGGAGGCGCGGAGCAAGGTACTCGACAGTGTCGTACATGGCCGACTTCTCTTCCCCGACGCTCAAACCGCCAATGGCATAGCCCTCAAACCCGATCTCGAGAAGCTGGTCAAGACTGCGCTGGCGCAGGTCATGATAGATACTGCCCTGAACAATCCCGAAGAGCGACGGCGCCGTGGCGCGCGACGCGGGAGTGTCACGAAGCCGATTGAACTCAGCCCGGGAGCGGACCGCCCAGCGGGTCGTCAGCTCGAGGGAGTCGAGCGCTTCCCGGTGGGTGGCCGGCCAGGGTGTGCACTCGTCAAAGGACATGATGATGTCCGAACCAAGGGCGTGCTGGATCTGCATGGAGATCTCAGGTGAGATGAAGCGGCGTGAGCCATCGAGGTGGGAGCGAAACTCGACCCCTTCTTCGCGAATCCGGCGCAGATCGCCGAGACTGAAGACCTGGTAGCCCCCGCTGTCGGTCAGAATGGCCCGGGGCCAGGCGATGAACCGGTGGAGGCCGCCGAGGTGATGGATGGTCTCCGCCCCGGGGCGGAGGAAGAGGTGGTAGGTATTGCCAAGAATGATCCGTGCGTCGAGGGTCTCGAGCATCTCCTGGGTCAGCGCCTTGACGGTGCCCTGGGTTCCGACGGGCATGAAGACCGGCGTCTCGATGACGGCGTGGGCGGTGGTGATCGCGCCCCGGCGGGCCGCGCTCGACGGATCCTTCTCAAATACCTGGTAGGTCAAATGTTCCACGCGAATGGCCTACTTTCCAGCCGTCTTCTTCTGGCGGCTCTTCTGCTTGATTCTGATCGGGGTGGCAAAGAACTCGAAGGCCTCCCGGAGACGGTTGATCAGATATCGTTCATACGAGAAGTGGATCCGGGTCTTCGACCCGGTGGTGAAGATGACAAAGGTCGGCGGACGGGTTCCAGCCTGGGTCAGATAGAGGATCTTCAGGCGGTGCTTGCCGGAGATGGTCGCCCGGGGCTGATCGAGATAGTCGTGGAAGAACTGGTTGAGCTGGCCGGTCGAGACGCGGAGGTTGCGGGCATCGTTGGCCCGGGCAATCAGCGCCGGCAGTTTGACTACGCGCTGGCCGGTGAGGGCCGAGATGAAGATGATCGGCGCATAGTCGAGAAACTTCATCTGGTCGCGGATCTTCTCTTCATAGGCATTGACCGTCCAGGTATCCTTCTCGACGGCATCCCATTTGTTGACAACGATGATGATCGAGCGGCCGGCGTCGTGGGCATAGCCGGCAATGTTCGCATCGAGAGCGGTGACCCCCTCGATGGCATCGATGACCATGAGCACGACATCGGCTTGTTCGATATGCTTGCGGGCCATGACCACCGAGAGCTTTTCGGCCATCTCTTCGGTCTTTCCCTTGCGGCGAATGCCAGCGGTATCGACAACGCGGAGGGTGATCGGCTCGCCCTGCTCATTGGTCGCGTCGAAGACCGAGTCGACCGCATCGCGGGTCGTTCCCGGGATGGGGGAGACGATGACCCGCTCCTGGCCAAGCAAGCGGTTGATGAGTGATGACTTGCCGACATTGGGCCGACCGATGATCGCGACCCGAATCTCGCGCGGAGTCTGCTCCGGCTCATCGACGACCGCCGGAACAAGATCGATCACTGCATCGAGGAGATCGCCAATACCGGCCCCGTGCTCGGCCGAAACGGGCACGACATCGACGAAACCGAAGCGGTGGAATTCACCCGCCAGTTCCCCGACCCGGGCCGTATCCGACTTATTGGCGGCGATGATGACCGGCCGGTCGATCGTCCGGAGATGGCTCGCCAGCTCCTCGTCGAGCGGGGTTGCGCCGTCGCGGGTATCGACGACCCAGACAATGAGACTCGCCTCGGCAATCGCCGTGCGCGCCTGTTCGAAGATGCGCGCCGGGATCAGCTCCGCATCATCAGGGACGATGCCGCCGGTGTCGACGAGGCGGAATCTTTGCCCCTGCCACTCGACCTCCCCATAGATGCGATCACGGGTGATCCCCGGAAGGTCGCCAACGATCGAGCGGCGGGTCCCGATCAACCGGTTGAAGAGGGTCGACTTTCCAACATTGGGTCGCCCGATAATCGCGACCAGCGGTGGCGCGCTCTTTGTCGATACATTCAGTTCAGGTTCACTCATCATTATTGTTCCACCAATTCGACTGCCGCCAGCCTTCTCTGAATTGTGCCACAGGGTGTTGGCCCAATCGTTCAGGACAAACAATCATTCTATTGAATTAATCGCCGCAAAGAAAGAAGAAGTGAAGGGCTGGCCTGAGCAATCGTCCGCTGATCCAGGGCGATCGCATTTTAAGAGTGCGACTCCCTGGCGGTGCGGACCTCCGGCCCGCGTGCCTCCCGGTGCAAAGGATCCGGCAGATCAAGCCACTTGCCCTGCCTGCCCTGGCGTCTCACCAATATCGTAACCGGACGCGACCCCGGTTCGTCTCAGGTTGGCGACAGGTAGCATCACCACGACGGCGTGGAATTGGGCAGATTTCTGGCATTGAATGTGCGATGATTGGAAAGATTGGGATAATTGGGATGATTGGGATGATTGGGATGATTGGGATGTCCCGGATACATTATCGAAGTGAATGGTGTCGACCATTGAATGCGCCCGGCAAGTTGC
>JBEAVZ010000132.1:0-3398 GCA_041160645.1 Acidobacteriota bacterium | reverse complement strand
GCCCATACCCACTTTGCCTACTTTCCGCAGCCCAACGCCTGGCTCGGGCCGGTGGTCATCCTGATCGATGGCCTGAGCGGATCGACCAGCGAGATCCTCGCCGCCGGGCTGCAGGAGAATGGACGGGCCCGGATTGTTGGCCAGCGGAGCCTTGGCGCGGCTCTCCCGTCCTACCTTGTCAGACTGCCGTCGGGAAGAATATTTCAATACGCGATCGCCGATTATGTCACGCCAAAGGGAGTGCTGATCGAGGGCCGGGGCGTCATTCCCGATCTCGAGGTCGGTCTCGACCGGCGGCTGCTGCTCGAAGGACGTGACTCGCAGATCGAGGCGGCGACCAGATGGCTCCGCACGGCCCCGACCGGCCCCGACCGGCCCTGACCGTAAGGTAGTCCTTGCGCCACTTCGCTGGCCGGCACGATCGATCAGGAGGAAGTCTACACATGAAGCCTGTTCTGAAAAGTCTGCTTATTCTGCTCTGCCTCGCCCCGGTCGGGTCTGCCCAGGCCCCGGCTTCAGCCCCACCTGCCCAGGCAGCGCCACCTTCGACCAAGACTGGTGGTGGGGCCAGTGGACGGCTCCCGGGAATCGATCAGATTCTCGAACGTTACGTCGCCGCGGTTGGTGGCGCCGACGCGTTGCGCAATCTGAAGACCCGTCGCGTGCTCGGTGAGTTTGAGATCGAGGGGATGAACATGACCGGGAGCTTCGAGAGCCTTGGCAGCGCCCCGGCGCGGAGCGTCATCTCGCTCGACATTCCCGGTGTCGGCCGGTTCCGACAGGTCGTCAATGGCGAGAAGGCCTGGTCGCTCGATCCGCTGAGCGGGGTCCGCGAACTCGCCGGCGCCGAGTTGGCCGACTATCTTCGCGATGCCGAGTTCCACCGTGAGCTCAACTTCAAAAAACTCTTTGCGAAACTCGAAGTGGTCAGTCGTCTCAAACTCGGCGATCAGGAGGCCTTCATCGTCAATGCCATCCCGGCCCTCGGGGTGGCCGAACAGTTCTATTTTGACGCCACTTCGGGGCTCCTCATTCGCCAGGATACGCGGCGGGAGTCGCCGAATGGGGTCATGCCCAGCGAGATCTTCTTCAGCGACTACCGGACGGTCGATGGTGTCCGCATGCCCTGGCGCATTCGGCAGCAGACTCCGGCCTTCACGATCAATTTGACCTTTCGTGAGATCACCCACAACCTGACGGTCGATGAGGCGAAGTTTGCCAGACCGGCGGCTCCCTGATCGCCGGAGACCTGATTCGATTGATTTCCAAGATTGTTTCGACCGGTAAGACACCGACAATTTAAGATAGACCTAGCAATGATCTAATAATTAATTGATTCGTTGCTAACAAAGATCTGATGTGCGCCCCATACCATTCAAACTTTATTTAAGAACGTATCTCAAATAACGGTTGAGGAGGTAGTGGTATGGGTTGTGGGAGTACGCCGTCCTTGGGACGGATTGGTTTCGGATGGGGTATTGAGCTAATATGTCGACTTTCTTGGGCGATTCTGCTCCTTCTCTCCCTGGCAATTGCGGCCCAAGCCCAGTCTGAGTCTGGCAGCGCGGCGATGGAGGGAACGATCACCGCGCCGGATGGCAATGCCGTCACCCGGGCAAAAATTGAGATCCGCAATAATGAAACCGGCTATACCCGCTCAGTGCTGACCAATGAACGAGGGAAATACCAGGTAAATGTGCTTCCTGTCGGTCCATACACCATCGAAGTACGGGCTGAAGGTTTCGCGCTCACCAGGCGTGGATCTATCGAGCTTACTGTCGGGCAGACTGAACGTGTTGATTTGACCCTGCAGGTTGCTCAGCTCACTGCAGAGGTGACGGTTACTTCAACTGACTCAGTGGTCGATACTGAAGAGTCGGCCACCGGTTCGACCATCGGTGCAAGCGCAGTCACCAACCTGCCGATCCGGGGGCGTAACTTCACCGATCTGATTCAGCTTACTCCGGGGATTGTTCAGGAGTCAGATCGGAAAGGGCTGGTCATCGCTGGCCAGCGCTCGATCAATTCTAATATTGCGATTGACGGCGCCGATTTCAACGATGCACTTCAGGGTAATCAAAGGGGCGGCAATGACGCCATCTTCACCTTCCCGCAGACTGCAATCAGAGAATTTCAGGTAGTCAGATCCGGAGCTTCGGCGGAGGTTGGACGAACTGGCGGAGGGTTTGTCAATGCGGTCACCAAGTCGGGAACAAATGAATTGCGTGGCGAGGCGCTCTACCTCAACCGCAACCCGACTCTAACTTCACCTGATGCCTTCAATAACAAGGGAAACAATCAGCAGAATCAGTTTGGCGGTTCAATTGGTGGCCCACTGCGCCGCAACCGCGCCTTCTTCTTCATCGGTGTGGAGCAGAACATTCTCCGCATTCCCTACTTCGTCAGGTTTGGCTTACCTGCCGCGGGGCTGACAGTTCCCCAGGAGATTCTCGGCCTGCAGGGTGAACATCAGAGCACCAACAATCCAACCGCTTTATTTGCCAGAACCGATTTTATTATTTCGACCAGTCATACCCTCAACGTTCAGTACACTTTCTCGAGGTTCCGTGGCGAAAAGTTTGGCGCAATTGCCGATGGGACAACCCTGACAGATAACTTTGCAGCGACCAACTATACCGCCAAGGCCTCGAGTAACGGCGTCAAGAGCAGTCTGATCTCGGTGCTTGGCCCGACGCTAGTCAACGAGTTGCGAGTGCAGGTGGCGAGTGATTTCCGTCGCGAAGATCCGAACACGACTGGCCCTGAGATCCGGGTCGACAACTTTGGTCGTTTCGGCAATTCAGGAAGTCGACCACGTCGGTTCGAGACACTTCGTTACCAGTTCTCGGACAACCTGTCCATTAACCCAGGCGCGCATCGGCTCCGGATTGGGGTTGACTTTAACCGCAACGATTTCAAATCCCAGCGGCAATCAGATTTTCTCGGTCAGTGGCGTTTCAGCAGCCTGGCCGATTTTCTTAACGGTATTCCACGTCGGCTGACCCAGACAGTTGTGCTTGAGCCGAGCCTGATTGTGGCGACCGGGGCACAACATGAGCTGGCGCTGTTTATTCAGGACCGAGTGCGACTCGGGAAAAACTTTACCCTTACCGCTGGTCTGCGATGGGAAGGGCAGTGGAATCCGCAGCCGCCGCGGCCAAATCCAGCTCTGCCACAAACTGGCTTTATTCCGAATGATCTAACAATGTGGCAACCACGACTTGGGCTGGCCTGGGACGCGAATGGAAAAGGCCGCACAATTTTGCGCTTATCGGCCGGTCTCTTCAATTCTCGCACACCCGCGACGCTCTTCCACCGCGTATTTACCAACAACAACCTCTTGACGCGCGACTACAGTTTCGATGAGCGCAGCGGAGCCTGCCGCACAGCCTTAACTG
>JBEAVZ010000131.1:0-4812 GCA_041160645.1 Acidobacteriota bacterium | reverse complement strand
GCTCAGCGTTATCTCAGTATAATACAATATATTTTAATACGGGTAATCTTAAACTTAGAGTCATTGATTTTGGCCCTCCCGAGAGTCGAAAGCCTTTAATGTAAATATCAAAATAGCGGTGGTAGTCAGAAAGGTTATCAAAGCTGTAGAACTCATCCCAAAAACCTCTTTAAAGTGATGGGGCTTCGGACTTTTTTGTCTAAAGTGATAAATCCGTGGAGATAAGAGATTCTCGGGGTTTAGTACTCCTCAAAAACTTGACCACCTTAATCCGTGGCCTGGTTTTTGGGGAGTACTATAGTAAAGCCAGACCTTCATCGCGATAACGCTTCAGCTGACCCACATAAAATTCCGAAGGCACTTCAATAACAAGGAGGGGGCCGATCTGATCAGCGGGGACATACTGCACATCCCTTAGTTCGTTTCGTGTCCTCGTGGCTTCGTGTGAGCAATCATCTGGAAACACTGATTCTCCCGACCAACTTGATCATCGGTTACGATATACCCTGGGGAAGAGTGGAGTCCGGCCTTACCGTCGCCATCCGTGTTCCAGACGACATTGATTGACATTGATTTTGATCGACTTTTGAAGATGGGGATGGGGAGATGATGGCGGCGTCCGGACTCGAACCGGAGACCTAGGGGTTATGAATCCCTCGCTCTAACCAACTGAGCTACGCCGCCTTTATTTTGCGAGCATTCAAAAAAGGTAAGATAGCACAAGTCAGCACATACTTCCAGAGGCCCGCCCACTTTTTTGCCCATCGGCAATCTCCGAGTCAGAGATCAATCTCAACTTGGAAGAGCCGATGCGACGATCTCGCGAAGACGGTTCGTCTGGTTACGGAGAAACTCTTTTGTGGGCTCCTCCCCTGGTGGGAGTTCGATCCGGAGCGGTGGGTGGTAGACGACGTGGACTTTGCGTGGGCGAGGAAAGAGGTGGTGGAACGAGTAGGCCTCATAGGCCCCGATTATCGTTACTGGAACAACCGGAACACCCGCTTCGATGGCGAGAAGGAGAGCACCGGCCTTGAACTTCATCAGCGCGCCTGTCTGGGTGCGCCCACCTTCCGGGAAGATAACCAGTCCCCCACCGCGACGGAGCTGTTCAGCCGCCACCCGGAGGGCCTGACGATCGGCGCGTTCGATGTTGACCGGAAAAGACCCGAAGGCACGCATAAGGGGACCGATCACCGGCTTGCGGGTCATGACATCCCAAGTCATATAACGCATCGGTCGCTGGACCGGCACCGAGATCCAGATCGGATCAAAATAACTGACGTGGTTGGGGGTCATCAGAAATGGCCCCGTGGTCGGGATGTTCTCCACTCCCCGGTACTCGACTCGAAAGTAGACGTGGGAGACCAGCGAAGCAATCAGTCGAACGATTCTGAAGATCCAGATGTTTGGCATAGCGGAATCTGTTAAAGCTTTTTAATTGAACGGGATGGCCATTGACCATCAGGGATCATGTTTCCCATATCCGTGACACTTTCTCAACCAATTCAACAATGTGATGGTGAGATTTTCAGTTAGAAGATCTTCTTCGATAGGAATGTACGTTTCGAGGAGGTAATTAGTTATGCCCTATTCTGAATTATTGATCAAGCCGATGCGCGAAGATCTGACCAGTGCCGGCATCGAGGAGGCCCGGACACCCGAGCAGGTCGATGCCGCCGTCAACAACACCACCGGGACATTGATGGTTATCGTCAACTCGGTTTGCGGCTGCGCCGCGGGGAAGGCCCGCCCGGGGGTCGTCGACGCCTTGCGCCACAGTGTGCGCCCGGCCCGTTCGATCACCGTCTTTGCCGGCGCTGACATTGCGGCCACCGAGCGTGCCCGCAGCTATTTCACCGGCTATCCACCATCTTCACCATCGATCGCGCTGCTCAACAATGGCAAGCTGGTCTATATGATGGAGCGCTACCAGATCGAGGGGCGTGATGCCCAGCAGATCTCGCAGGAGTTGAAGAAGGCCTTCGATCAGTTCTGTCAGGTTCCCGAACAGATGGCGACCGGTGGCTGATTCTGATCCCTGGTGAACAGGTCTGTTCGCCGCGCCTCAGTCACGTCCCATCCCCAAACGCTGGCGGGTGGGCGGTCCAATTCAGCTACGTAAGTACAGTCACATAAACATAACCAATAGATAACCAATAGGACTGGCGAGCTTCTGACTTGCCAGTCCTATTTCTGTCTGGAGTCGCGGTCATCTGGCGCGGCGGGTGCGGGGAGTGCAGGCGAATGGTGGGGCGATTGGTGGAGCGATTGCTGGAGCGATTCGACGAGCCCCGTATACCTGACCAGCGCCTCAGTCGAGTTCATGGCGATGCCGATGGCCCGGGCCGAACCGATCAGAACGGCCGTCTTCCGGGCCCGGGTGAGGGCGGTGTAGAGCAGATTCCGACTGAGCATCAGAAAGTGGGAGGTATGGAGTGGCAGCACGACGGCCGGATACTCGCTCCCCTGCGACTTATGGACGGTGACACAGTATCCGTGGGCAAGTTCCATGAGATCGGCGTAGTCATAAGCGACGAGGCGATCGCCGAAGCGGATCGCGACGAGTTGATCCTCGAGGTCGATCGCCTCGATCATGCCCATGTCGCCATTGAAGACCTCGAGTTTATAGTTGTTGACGCGCTGAATAACCTTGTCGCCAACGCGGAGGGCCCGGTTGCCGCGGACCAGTTCGGGTTGACCGGGCACCGGCGGATTGAGGGCCTGCTGGAGAGTGGCGTTGAGCGAGTTGGCGCCGACCAGCCCCCGGTTCATCGGGGCGAGGACCTGGATCTCACGGCGCGGATCAAAACCGAACCGGTTCGGGAGACTGGTCACGACGGCTTTGACAAGCAGGTTGACGATCTCCGCCGAATCCTCGGTCTCGATAAAGTAGCAGTCGCACTTCTCGGCGCCGGGGGCGACGAGGCGGGGAAATTGCCCGTGGTTGATGCGGTGGGCATTCTGAACGATGAGGCTCTCAGCCGCCTGGCGAAAGACCTGCGTCAGGCGGGCGACCGGGAGACGGGCGGCCCGAATCAGATCCTGGAGCAACTTCCCGGGCCCGACGGAGGGGAGCTGGTCGACATCGCCGACGAGGATCAGACGGGCGGTCGGCGCGACAGCCTTGAGGAGGCTGTTGGCGAGAAGCAGATCGATCATCGAGGCCTCATCGATGATCACCACATCGGCCTCGAGCGGGTTCTGTTCATCGCGCCGAAAGGCCATCTGCGATGGATCAAACTCGAGCAGACGGTGAATGGTCTTCGCCTCGCGCCCCGCGACCTCGGCAAGCCGCTGGGCAGCGCGTCCGGTCGGGCTGGCGAGGGCCACTCGCAGCCGCATCGCCAGAAAGAGCTGGACCATGGCGCGCAGGGTGGTCGTCTTGCCGGTTCCGGGGCCGCCGGTCAGAATGAGGATCCGGCGGTTGGCGGCTTCGAGAATGGCCGCGCGCTGTTCGCTCGACAGTTCGATGTCGTGGTGGCTGGTGTAGCGGGAGAGCCACTGCTCGACGCGCAAATGATCAACCACTAACGGTTGATCGAGCAGCAGCCCGATCCGGCGGGCGATTGAGCGCTCGGCCTGCCAGAAGGGGGGCAGGTAGACGGCGAGATCGGTCGGGAGCTTCTCCTGGCGCAGCTCATCGGCGGCCATCATGCGGGCGGAGACGCTGGCGAGCGCCGTGACCATGGCCGGATCCTCGAGCTCCAGAATGCGGGTCGCCCGTTCAAGCAGTTCGGTCTGGGGAAGAAAGCAGTGCCCCTCATCGGCGGCCTCGGCGAGGACATAGCGCAGGCCAGCCTGGAGGCGCTCGGGCGCGTCGATCGGCAGCCCGAGGTTGCGGGCAATCTGATCCGCGGTTCGAAAGCCAATTCCATAGACCTCGGCGGCCAGTCGATAGGGGTTCCGCTCGACGATCGCGATCGCCTCCTGGCCATAATGCTTGAAGATCTTCACCGCAAAATGGGTCGAAACGCCGTGGCTCTGGAGGAAGAGCATGACCTGCTTGATCGACTGCTGTTCGGCCCAGGCCCGCTCGATCAGTTCAACCCGTTTTCTGGCAATTCCCTTCACCTCACCAAGGCGGGCAATCTCATTCTCGATGATCTCGAGGGTCTTCTCGCCAAAATGGTCGACGATGCGCCGCGCGGTCACCGGGCCGACGCCCTTGATCAGCCCGGAGCCAAGGTACTTCTGGATGCCGGCGATGGTCGCCGGGCGGAGAACCTCATAGGAGGCCGACTTGAACTGCTCTCCGTACTTCGGATGGGAGGTCCACCAACCGCTCAGGCGCAGTTGCTCACCCGGTGAGACGGTCGAGAAGCTTCCGATCACCGTCACCGGTTCGGGTGTGCCGGCGACGACCAGCCGGAGGACGGAGTAGCCGTTCTCCTCATTGTGATAGGTGACCCGATCGACCGATCCGGTCAGCACCTGCTGTATGGTTTCCTTCTCTGCGGTCATTGCTGCTCTTCTCCACGCGACGCTCAGTGGCAAGAGTAGCATGCCTTGACTTTCACGAACACAGTTCATACTCTTGCTTATCGTTTGACTCATCCTCGATCTGACGTTTGTCCACACGGTCGAGACCGGACAACAGACCGGAAAGGCGCGATGCCGCCGGCCTTCAAGCAGGGGGAGACGTGCCATTCTTTTTCGATCTGTCATCGCTCGCACCGCTGGTTGAGCGTAATCCCTTCGAGCCACTGCTGGTCAAGGATGAGCCTTCCGCTGCGCCGCCGCCGGCCATTGAACCAGCTAAGCAGTTTGGGCCAGCTGAGCCAGTCGCCGACTTTGGCCTTCCGATCCCTGATC
>JBEAVZ010000111.1:0-5257 GCA_041160645.1 Acidobacteriota bacterium | reverse complement strand
CAACAGATACATCCGTTGTTCATCTCGAAGACCTCTTCTTCGGCATTGATGACCAGTTCCTGGTCAACTCCGATCTCGCCGAACTCGTTCTCGATCACCGCGATCCTCTTCCCATGATTTTCGGTCAGAATGCGGTTGAGGAGGGTCGTCTTGCCCGACCCTAAAAAACCGGTCAGTACCGTCACCGGTACCCGTCGATCGATCTCTTCAGTCATGTCTGCCATCTTACTTTGACCCCATGAATCATGATTCAAAGGCCGGATTGTTCTTTCCGGCCAGGTTATAACGATGAAACGCGGCGCGGCGCGATCCCGGCGACCAGAGCGTTTCAGGGAATCGCGGTCCGTTCAATCCGGTCGCGGAAGAGCGGTAACATCTTCGTCGGTCACCCCCGCGAGCGGTTTATGGATCTTGTACTGGCGCGGCTGGCCCGGCTGATCCAGAATAGCAATGACCGTCTCGATCGGTGGACAGCCCTCCTCAGAGCACTGCAGCTGGGTGATCAGGATCGTCGTCTCCGCGGGGAGTCTGAAATGAGTCTTGACCCAGCCCCTGATGAGCGGAATCCGCGCGACATCAGCCGTCTGACGACCCGCCATTGGTCCATTAAGATTGAAGTTCAAAGTTCTCCTGACCTCCTTTGCCCACCAGATTTACGTCTCAGCGGGTTTTGTATTCCCGGCCCATCCCCGATTCAGAAGGGCGCGGGAGGGCTCAGCGAAACCTCTCAAACTCGAGATCACGAAGCAGCGGCGGAAGGGCGAGCAGTCGCTCTTCCGTGGCCGATCTTTCGGCCCAGTCGAGCAGGGCGGCGAAGTGCTCCGGCGAGCTCAATCCCCCGAGCCAGATCGTCCGCTCCGGACCGGCGAGACAGACGACATTGACCAGATCGCAGGGCCCGAGACATCCACTGATGGTCAGGTGGAGCGTCCTGAGCAGGCCAAGCCGTCGCCACTCGCCCTTCAGCCAATCGACGGGCACCGGAGGCTTGCCACGATCGACCCGACCACAGCAGCAGCCGGTGCAGACCAGAACCTGGCCAATCGTTCTCCGCGCGGTGTTGAGTGCGGCTTGATGGCCCATCCCCTCACTCCTTTCTCACCCCCCACGACGCGAGACTCTCGAGGTGATCGAGGAGTCTCTCGCGGGTCATGGGTAATGGCGTGGTCGCTTCCAGCAGACCCAGCTGATGAAGCCGGACCGCGATCTCCGCGACCAGCGGCGGGGTGAGGCCGGCCGCGCGGAGCGTGGCCAGATCGGCGAGCACCGCCCCGGCCGCTCCCTGGCAGACCGTCTCACCAGCGGCGATGATCGCGACCTCGTCAGCCCAGCCAGCGACAAAGTCAAGGTCATGCGTCGACATCATAATCGTCACGCCAGTCTGGCGAATCTCCTCGAGCAATTGGACCAACTGGCGCGTCCCGACGGCGTCGAGCCCGGCTTGCGGCTCATCCAGAATCAGGATCCGCGGCCGCATGGCGATCACTCCGGCAATGGCGACCCGCCGTTTCTGCCCTTGACTGAGGCTCCAGGTCGCCCGCTCGCGCAGGTCGCCAAGGTCGAGAATCTCGAGCGACTCCTCGACCCGCCGCTCAACCTCGGCCCGACTGAGACCAAGATTGAGCGGACCGAAACTGATGTCTTCCCAGACCGTCGGGGCAAAGAGCTGATCATCAGAGTTCTGGAAGACCAGCCCAACCTGTTGCCGCAGGTGGCGGAGTCCCACACGACCATAATCGATCGGCCGGCCATCGACCCTGATCGTCCCGCGTGACGGACGAAGCGTGCCGTTGAGGTGCAGAAAGAGGGTCGACTTCCCCGCCCCGTTCGAACCGAGCAGGGCAAAGCGCACTCCCGCCGGCACCGCGAGGTCAAGGTCACGAAGGGCCTCACCAGTCCGGCCCTTACCCGCCTGGCCCTTACCCGCCTGGCCGTCACCCGCCTGGCCGTCACCCGCTTGGCCCTCACCCGCTTGGCCCTCACCCGCTTGGCCCTCACCGCTTGGATAGCTATAGCCAAGCCCCTCGACCTCGATCAGTGATGGGGAGCTCCTGGTCATCGGCGGTACTCCATCTCCAAAGTAAATGAGAGGAGCGTGACCGCGAGCGCCAGCCCGGCAATGGCTGCCAGACGGAAAGGAGAGACTACCGCATCGGGAGTCGTTTGCGTCTGGTGCGTCGCGGTCAACATCCCCACCTCGCCGGCACGAGCGGCGAGACCGATCTCCAGACGCCGCGCCCGTTCGATCGCGGCGACAAAGAGGGTCGTCGTCAGGAGCGAAACGGAGCGCCGGGCGCTGGAGGCAGATTTGTAACCAGAGCGGGAGACTTGGGAGACCCGGATCTTCCCGGCCGTATCGATCAGCACATTACCGAAACGGGCCATCGAAGCGATCAGCTCGACCAGGACGACCGGCAGACCGACTTGCCGCAAGCCCTCGATAATCCCCCCGATCGAGAGTGTGATGACCAGGTAACCGAGCGCCGCCACCCCGGCCAGCGAGCGGAGCAGGACTTCGGCGGCCAGGACTGGATCGGAGAAGACAATGCCCACGGCTGGCCCGCCTGGCGGCTTGTAGCGCAGGCTGACGGCGATCGACAGCGCCCCGCAGAGCGAAAAACAGCTCGGGATGACACAGGTCCGGTAATAGCGTCGCCACCAGCCCCGCCAGGTCAGCTCACGTGACAGACCGTGGCAGCGCGAGGCCATGGTCATGAGGAGCGCAATGATCACCGCTCCCGGAACTGGCGGCAGAAGCGAGGCGAGAATAAGCATCACCAGACCGAGAATCAGGCTCTCCGTCGGTCTCCAGCCGCTCCCTTCGCGGGGCTTGGCCAGGCCGGGATTTTTAGTGACGATCTGACTCATTGGCCATCTTTCGGTAGCGTATTTGACGGAGCCGGTAGAGACTGTAACCGAGCAGACTGGCCCCGGCTGTTGCCTGCAGAAGAAAAAGCCTTCCCTCGAGCGTCTCGTCGGGCTCATAGATTGAACCGATCCAGGGTCGATAGACCGGATCGATCCGGTTGATGGCCTCGACGGCCTGATCATCGGTGCCGGCCCACTCACGATCCTGACCCAACGACAACGCAAATGGCAGAATCAAGGTCAGCGCGACCAACAAACAGACAAGTATCCAGCGGTCTCCCATCGCTCTTCCTCCTCTTAGCCCCTCCCGGCCTCTCAATTCTTATCAAAGACGGCAACCGCCGTCAGCTCGCCCTGGCCGTGGCGCAGCAGCAGTCTGACAATCGACGCGGTGACCAGCCCCTCGACGAGAGCGAGCGGGATTTGGGTCAGCCCATAGATCGAGACAAATTTGACGAAGCTGGCGGTAAACCCGTTCACGCTGTCCGGAAAAGCCAGCGCCAGCTGCGTCGCTGTCGTCAGATAGGTCGAGAGATCTCCGATCGCCGCGGCGGCGCCGGCCGCGACGGCCGCCGTGATCCGCCCCCGCCGGCAGAGTCCATAGATCCATCGGGCGACCCACGGACCAACGATCGCCATCGAGAAGACATTGGCGCCAAGGGTCGTCAGGCCGCCGTGAGCGAGGAGCAGCGCCTGAAAGAGCAGCACGATCGTCCCCAGCACCGCCATCGCTGGCGGCCCAAAGAGGACCGCACCCAGTCCGGCTCCGGTCGGGTGCGAACTACTACCGGTGACGGAGGGAATCTTCAGCGCGGAGAAGAGAAACATGAAGCCGCCCGCGGCGCCAGCAATCAACCGCGACTCCGGATGCTGCCGCAACTGGCGGCTGAGCCGCTGCCCACCATGAATGACGAACGGCGTGCTGACCGCCGTCCAGGCTGCGGCGTGAGCAATTGGCAGAAAGCCTTCCATGATGTGCATTCCCGGCCTCCTCTCGAAGCGCGACGATATGGCAGATCTGAGACTTTGACGAATGGAATCTCACCACTGGTCGATTTCCGTCGGTCAACGTCGCGCGGTAACTGTCCAATGGTCATCCGCTCTGACTCTCAAACTGGATCACGGCGTGACCGATGCCAAAGCTCTGCCGCAATCGACTGGCAATCGCGGTCCGCAGGTGATGCGTCTCACTCAATCGCCGGTCTGCAATCACGATGTGGGCAGAGAAGCAGATGTAGTGGGAGGTGATCTCCCAGATGTGCAGGTCGTGGATCTGGACGATCTCCGGAAACTCTGCGTGGAGTCTCGTTCCAAGCTCGGCCAGATCGATATGATCCGGCTTGCGTTCAAGCAGGATCACTCCCGCCTCGCGAAGAAGGCCGACCGCCCACTTGGCCACCAGCACGGCGACGAGAAGGCTCAGCAACGGGTCGATCATCGTCCAGCCAGTCTGGAGATAGACGATCGCGCCGATGACCACCAGCAGCGAGGAGACGGCATCGGCAAGGAGGTGGTACCAGGTGCCGCGGGTATTCAGATCCTCGATTCCGGCCCGGTGCATGACGATGAGCGAGGTAAGATTGACCACCAACCCAAGGACGGCTATCACGAGCAGCTCCCGACCATCGATCGCGACGGGGCGGATGAGTCGCTCCAACCCCTCGTAGATGATCCAGAGGCTCATCCCAAGCAGGCTCAGTCCATTGAGGAGGGCGCCAAGCACCTCGAGCCGGTAGAGGCCAAAGGGGAGGTGCTCGCCGCAGGGCCGGCTGGCCATGCGCAAGGCCAGCAAACCGATCCCGAGCGCCAGCACGTGCGAGAGCATGTGAATCGCGTCGGAGACGAGCATGAGGCTGCCGGTAAGCAGTCCGGCGACCATCTCCAGAAACATCATGACGAGGGAGATGCCCAGCGAGATGAGCAGGGCACGGTACTGACGCGGCCGCGTCGGGCCGTCCGCCGGGGCAGTCACCGCCCCAGAGAGGTGGCCGTGGGAATGCTGGCAGTCTTCACCGTGGCGCCGGTGGTGATGCCGCTCCAGAGGCGGAAGCGGCCCGTGAAATTGCGGGTGCTCACAGCAACTCTCGAGATCCCGGATTGTGACTGCTCTTCCACTCATCGTTCGCTTATCGTTCGCGAAGCTGGTCGTCCCGCCCCACCGCGAATCCCTGGCCAGCGCCAGAGAGATCACCGAGATGGTCCCGCGATTCTGATAATTCAGATGGCGGGCGACACCCACCTCAAATCCACGGGGGAGAGTAACGCCCGTCGCTGACGAACACCGCAAATTTTCAATGAAGTGGCCGTATTTGGCCACGACTGGTCTGACTGGGCGGCCAGGCTGGTCAAGTGGGAAGAGAGGAGACGCGGGGAGCTACTTGCGCCGGGT
>JBEAVZ010000054.1:0-6071 GCA_041160645.1 Acidobacteriota bacterium | reverse complement strand
GCAGGGATCGATCAATGATGTGATTCTGACGATCATTGGCGGGGCCATCTCGAACTACATGCTCGAAATGGGACACCCCATCGCGGGGCGCCGGTCGAGAGTGATGGTGCCCGTCAACATCCGCGCCAATCGCACTTCCGGAGCGGTTGGCAACGGGATCTCTTTTTTGCCAGTGGAAATTCCGCTCGACCTGACTGAGCCGCGGAGCCTCTTCGCCAGCATCAGCCGCCAAACGTCACTCATGAAGCAGAGCCGGTTGGCGGAAGTGGTCAAGTTGCTGATCTCTGGCTATGGGATGTTGCCGGCGCCATTGCAAGCGGCCGTCGGCGCGACGGTCTCGCCGGAAGTTCTGCCATTCAATCTAATTTCGACCAATGTTCCAGGACCACCGGTCCCACTCTACACGCTCGGCCAGCGGCTGCTCGCCCACTATCCCTACGTCCCGATCGCCTATTCGATAGGTCTCGGGATTGCGACCCTGAGCTATGACGAGGATCTCTGCCTGGGCCTGACCTCTGATCGCCAGGCCTTTCCGGATGCGGCTCGAATGCGGGACCTGTTGTACGACTCATACGAAAAGCTGCGGGAGGCCGCCGGCGGAATGGAATGAGTGAGGAGAGAAGGAGAGACCGTGAAACCTGAAGATGACGAGGAAGTGCTGATCGCTCTTGGCCGCCCCGGCTCCATCCTGCAGCACCGCGAGATGCGCCGGCTCAATCCTTCGCGCTGGCCGATCTGGTTGGAGGCAGGCGCATTTCTCGAGTGGGGAATCCTGCACACGGCGCCGGTCTACTTCGGCCTTGGCGTCACGAAGGGAGAGGGGACGGGCGTCGTGCTTGTGCCGGGCTTTTTGGGCACCGACAGCTACCTCTGGGAGATGAACCGCTGGCTGGGGCGGATTGGCTACCAGCCCTTTCAGTCAGAGATTGGCTGGAACGCCGACTGCCTGAACACCCTCGTGGAGAAGCTGACGCGCACGGTCAGCCGGGCCTTTGCCTTGACCGGGCGGAAGGTGCACCTGATCGGTCATAGCCTGGGAGGAATCCTTGCGCGCGCCGTCGCGGTGCAGATGCCGGAAAGGGTGGCGTCGATCGTCACCCTCGGTTCCCCATTTCGCGGCATCTGTGCCCATCCGCTCGTCTTTGTCTCGATCGACCGGGTGGGGGCCGCGGTGCGGCGACGTCAGTCGGATGAGCTTCGCGAGCAGTGCTTCACGGCCGTATGCGATTGTCGCGCCGTCGCCGCGCTCGGGAATGACCTGCCGAGTGCGGTTCCCCATCTTGCCGTCTTCAGCAAGACCGACGGGATCGTCGACTGGCAGGTCTGCACCCACGATGATCCGGCTCTCAATACGGAGGTGCGGGGGAGCCATATCGGCATGGTCTACAACCACCAGGTCTACTCGCTGATCGCCAGCCATCTCGACCGGATGCGACAGGCCAGGCCAGACGCTACTTTTCGCTGAACTGGAGCCGGTAGAGCTTATAGTAGACGCCCCGCTGCGCCAGCAACTCCTGGTGGCTTCCCTGTTCGCGAATCTCGCCCTTGTGCAGCACAATAATCTGGTCGACTCGCTGAATGGTGGAGAGCCGATGGGCAATGATGATCGAGGTCCGGTCGTTCATGACGCGATCGATGGCCTTCTGGATGAGCTGCTCGGTCTCGGTATCGATGCTCGAGGTTGCCTCGTCAAGAACAAGGATCCGGGGATCGAAGGCGAGGGCGCGGGCAAAGGAGACGAGCTGCTTCTGACCAACCGAGAAACCAGCGCCGCGTTCTCTGACCCTCGTCCGGTAACCATCGGGAAGCTTCGTGATGAAACCGGCGGCATGAACCTCCCGGGCCGCCCATTCGACCCGCTCATCGGAGATCTCCTGATTGCCAAGACGAATGTTGCCCGCCACGTCACCTGAGAAGAGAAAGACATCCTGAAGCACGACCGCAAAGTTGCGGCGCAACAGCTCGAGATCCCACTGGCGGATATCGACGCCATCGAGCAGAATCTCGCCCTTTTGTATATCGTAGAACCGCATGAGCAGGCTCGAGATCGTCGTCTTGCCGGAGCCGGTGTGCCCGACGAGCGCGATCGACTGCCCGGGCTCAACCGTGAATGAGACATCGCGCAGAACCCATTCTTCATTCTGATAGGCGAACCAGACGTGACGAAATTCGATCCTTCCCTGGGCCCGTGGTCCAGTGGCCGGCACTAGCGGACGGGGCGGCGAAGCGATCCGGGGAGCCGAATCGAGCAACCTGAAGATCCGCTCACTGGCCACCACTGCCGCCTGGAAGAGGTTGTACTTGTCGCTGATATCCTGGATGGGCATCCAGAGCCGCTGCGTATACTGGAGAAAGGCCACCAGTGTGCCAATCGTCATCGTCTCGCGAATGACCTGCCCGCCCCCGTACCAGACGATCGCCGCGATGCCGATTGAAGAGATGAGATTGACGAGGGGGTAGAAGACCGCATAGTAGAAGATGGTCTCGATGTTGGCCTTCTTGTGGGCATCATTGATCTCGGTAAACTGATCGAGGGCCTTCTGCTCCCGATTGAAGAGCTGGACCACCTGGGCGCCGGAGAGATGCTCCTGGGTGAAGGCATTGAGGCGGGCGATCTTCGAGCGAACCTGCCGGAACCCTTCCCGCGCCCCGCGACGGAACCACGCCGTCGCCGCAATCAGCAGCGGAACGACGAGGAGCGAGACGAGGGCCAGTCGCCAGTTGAAGTAGAACATCATCCCGAGAGCCCCGGCGATCAGAACCAGATCGCCAAGCACCTCGACGACTCCGGAGGTGAACAGTTCGTTGAGTGAATCGACATCGGTCGTCAGGCGGGTGATCAGGCGCCCGACCGGGTTGCGATCATAGAAGGCCAGTTCGATATCCTGCAGCCGGGCGAAGATCTGCTGGCGCAGATCGTACATGACCTTCTGCCCGATTGTGTTGAGCAGCAGCGTCTGAAAATAGCCGACGGAGAGGGTGATGATCAATGAAGCAAGGTAGGCCACCGCGAGATAGACGATGCCTGTCGTCGCCTTGTCGATCGTCAGCCCTCCGGTCGCGGCCGGCGCAACATACCAGTCGATCGCCAGCTTGGTCAGCAGCGGCCCGATCTGCCGCACCAGACTCAGACCGATGGTCAGGGAGAGGGCGGTAATAACGATGCCACGGTAGGGACGCAGATACTGGAAGAGTCGTCGTGCGACCTTCGCGTCGTAGATCTTCCCGAGTTGCTCTTCTTCGTGATGATTGGAGTTGGACATAATCGCTTCTCTTCGCTTCAGCCTGCCGCCAGCTCTTCTTCCAGCTGTTGCCGCTCGAAGAGATCGGTATAGATTCCCTGCCGGGCCATGAGCTCGGCGTGTGAACCGCGTTCGACAATGCGCCCCTGGTCAAGGACACAGATCAGGTCGGCTCCCTGGACGGTCGAGATGCGGTGCGCCACGATCAGACAGGTTCGCCCACGCATGATCTCACGGAGCCGGGAGAGGATCTGCTCTTCGGTGTAGGTATCGACCGCCGAGAGTGAGTCGTCGAGGATCAGGATGCGCGGCTCGCGAAGCAGGGCGCGGGCAATTGCCGTGCGCTGCTTCTGTCCGCCCGAAAGGGTAATTCCCCGCTCGCCAAGGATCGTCTCGTACTGTTTTGGAAAATCGCGAACATCATCGGCCAGGCCGGCGATTTTGGCGACCTCTTCGATTTTGTGCTGCTTTTCTGCCCCGGAAGATCCGGCCATTTCAACCCCGAAGGCGATATTCTCAGCGAGCGTCTCACTGAAGAGGAAGGTCTCCTGTGGCACATAGCCAATATGACGGCGCAACACCTCGAGGGGGATCTCACGGATCGGATGGTCGTCGATCAACACGGCCCCCGGGGGAGCATCGAGCAGACGCGGCACCAGATTCATCAGAGTCGATTTGCCGGCCCCGGTTCGGCCGATGAAGGCGACCGTCTGTCCCGGCTCGATGGCCAGATTGATACCGTCAAGAACGACTGGCGACTCGTCACTGTAGCGAAACGTCAGGTTGCGAAACTCGATCCGTCCGCGCAGCGAGGTGATGTCGCGGGTGGCGACCGGGTCATCGGCAATCGCCGGCTCGACCTCCATGACCTGCTGCATCCGCTTCAAACTGGCCGTGCCACGCTGGAGCAGATTGGTCACATACCCCATGGCGATCAGTGGCCAGATCAACTGTTCGAGATAGAGATTGAAGGCGGCAAATTCACCGAGGGTGATGCGTCCGGCGGCGGCCTCCCGGCCACCAACCAGCAGAATCACGGCAAAGCCGATGCCGATCAGAAACTGCATCAACGGGTAGAAGGCCGCCGACAGTCGAACCAGGCCGAGATTACGGTCGACATACTGCTGATTGAGCGCGGCAAACTCCTGCTGCTCGTGACGCTCGCGGCTGTAGGCGCGGACAACCCGCACCCCGGAGAGATTCTCCTGGGCCCGGGCGGTGATCTCCGCAAAGAACTCCTGAATCTTCTCAAAACGGAGGTGGATCTGCTGGCCGAAATAGCGCACCGTCAGTGAAACCAGCGGCATGGTCAGCAGCAGGACGAGGGTCAGCTTGACGCTGATCTTGAACATCAATGGCAGAATGATCAGGACCCGGAAGAGTGTCTGCTCACTGTACATTATTGCCGGGCCAACGATCTGTCTGACGGCGCCGAGATCATTGGTCGCCCGCGCCATGAGGTCGCCGATGCGGTGGTCCTGGTAGAAGCCGAGCGGGAGTCGCTGGAGGTGACGGTAGAAGTCCTGCCGCAGATCGAACTCGATGTAGCGGGACATATTGATGAGAGTGCGCCGCTGGAGAAAGAGGAAGATTCCGCTGATGAGACTGGTGCCGATGATGATCAGCACCGAACGGCCAAGTTTGTCGTAGGTGACCCCGCCGACCTTCAGGTCATCGATCGCCTGTCCGACAAAACGGGGCACCATGACACCAAAAGTGACCGAGGCGGTCACGAAGAGTGTCCCCGAGAGCAACTGCCATTTGTACTTACGAAAGTAGAAGAAGAGCCAAGCGCGGCCACTCTTGAATCGGTATTCATTCATTGGAAGGTATCACTCGCATCACTGGATCAATTACCACCAAAACACGAGGGTCGGCGTTTTGGTGCTGCCTGACGGAAAGGTGATTGTAACGGTCTGGATGAACTATCTCAACCTTGCAGGTCATCAGGGGCATGGGTTAGTCTCAGCCGGAGCTGAAAACCTGTTGGGAGTTTTCAGCCCCGTCAGCAGTAGCGCGTCAGGAATAGTTAACCCCGTCAGGAATAGTTAACCCCGTCAGGACTGGTTAACCCCGTCAGGACTGGTTAAACCCGTCAGGGCTGATTAAACCCGTCAGGGCTGATTAAAAAGATGAAGAGAGAGGATCGCTTCAGCGAGCTGGTAGAGGAGGCGGCCGGGTGTCAGCGCTGTGGTCGGATGGCGGAGCGCCAAGCCGTGCTTGGTCCGCTCAATGGCTCGCTCCACCCAAAGGTTCTCTTCATTGCCGAGGCGCCCGGGCGGAATGGCGCTGACCGAACAAGGATCCCTTTTCACGGTGACAGCTCGGGGGTCAATTTCGCCCAGTTGCTCGAATCGATCGGCCTCGGCCGCGAGGAGATCTTCATCACCAATTCGGTCCTCTGCAGTCCGCGCAAGCCGAGCGGCGCCAACGACAAGCCGACACGCGAAGAGATCAGCAACTGTTCTGGCTTCCTTGCCCGGCAGATCGAGCTGCTCGACCCGCCGATCATCGCCACGCTTGGCGCCGTGGCCCTCAACGCCATCAAGGCCATCGCCCATCACGAATTGACCCTCCGTGAACAAGCGGCGAAGATCATCTCCTGGCACGGACGCCGCCTGATTCCGCTCTATCACCCGAGCCCCCACGTCATCATCACCGTCCGCAACCTTGAACAGCAGCGCCTCGACTACCAAGTCATCAAATCAGCGCTGGAACAGCCCGTCTCCTGATCAGCTTTACGAATCGCCTCAAAAAGGGGTATAAATCAGCCTTATCCTGAACACCTGGTTGATCACCCTTGAACTCTGCTCTTTGCCCGACTTGCGG
>JBEAVZ010000043.1:0-12456 GCA_041160645.1 Acidobacteriota bacterium | reverse complement strand
CATTTCAACATGCCGTCCTGGCGACGGGCGAGCGCGACCGGCACCCGTTCGGTCACCCGCAGACTGATCGTATCGGGCAGGAGGCGCCGCACCTCGACATCCCGAATATACTCATGCCGCTTCAGCTCGGTGCGGATCTGTTCAAGATCGACGCGCAACACCCCCGCCGGGGCCATCTTCCTCACCAGCTCCTCGATCTCGCGGTCAGAGATCAGTTGACGAACCTTCTCTTCGCCCGGCTTGCCGGTCGGTTCACTGGCCGCTCCCGTCCCGGCCGCCGGGCGCGGTTGACGGTGAACGACGACCTCCCGCAGCGCGAAGATGCGCAAACCGTGGGAGAGGTTATAGGCGATCATGACCAGCGCGCCGGCCAGCAGCAGCAGGAGAATGAGGGCGCCAAGTTTGACCAGCCGCTGGGTGAAGAGTTCCGGTCGCAGATGCGCCATGAGACTCGCCTGAATCCCTTCGAACGGCAGGGGGCGCTGCGTGGCCTTGCCGCGGGTGCTGCCTCCGCGTTGCCGCTCCGTCTTGACCCTGGCCCCGCGACGATGGGATTCAGCCCGCTCTGCCAGATCGAATGGGCGGTCGGTCTGCGCGACCGGCGCCGAGCGGCGACGGGTGGTGGTGGCTCTCTTCTCTTTTCCAGCCGGGCGGCCCTGGTCACGATCCCCCGTCGACCGCCCCTTCGGTTTGGTCATTGCCCATCACCCTGTTGACTTGGCTGGCGCAGTCGGTGAAGCACCTCCTCGCCAACCTTCCAGACATTACCGGCGCCAAGAGTCATAACCAGATCACCAGGTCTGATCGCTTCGATGAGAACGGCGCGGGCCTGTTCGAGATCTCCGACGTAACTGGCGTGGCGATGGCCGAACCGCTCGATCTCTTTGGCCAGTCTCTCGGAGTTGACCTCGGGGATCGGATCCTCACTGGCCGCATAGATGTCGGTCAGGAGCACGACCTCCGCGTCATAGAATGAACGCGCAAACTCTTCAAAGAGCGCCTGCGTCCGCGTGTAACGATGCGGCTGGAAGAGGACGACCAGCCTTCTCCCACTCGTCTTGGCCGCGGCCAGTGTGGCGCGGATCTCGGTGGGATGGTGGCCGTAGTCGTCGACAAAGAGGATGTTGCCCTCCGCTTGGTCGAGCCGTCCCTTGATCTGGAAACGGCGCTCGGTGCCATTGTAGGACTGGAGCCCATCGCGAATCTGGTCAAAGGTCATCTCCAGTTCGACCCCGATCGCCACGGCCGCAAGGGCATTACAGACGTTATGTTCACCCGGGACATTGAGGGAAATCTCTCCGAGTTCGACCCCCTCCCGGCGGACGGTAAAGACCGATCCGAAGTTCTCACGCGCCATGCGCAGGTTGCTCGCGGAGATCTCGGCATGGGCGCGGAGTCCGTAGGAGAGAACGCGACGGGTGATGCGCGGAATGATCATCTGGACATTGGGATCGTCGAGACAGATGATCACCGAACCATAGAATGGAACCTTGTTGACGAACTGGACGAAGTAGGAGCGAATCTCCTCGAGATCGCGGTAGAAGTCGAGGTGCTCCAGATCGATATTGGTCACGACCGCGATCGTCGGGGAGAGCTTGAGAAAGCTCTTGTCGCTCTCATCAGCCTCGACGACCATGAAGTCACCGTGACCGAGCCGGGCGTTGCTGCCCAGGGTATTGACGCGGCCTCCGACGACCACCGTCGGATCGAAACCAGCCCGGTCGAGCATGGTCGCGACCATCGAGGTCGTCGTCGTTTTGCCATGCGATCCGGCGATGGCGATGCCATACTTGAGGCGCATCAGTTCAGCGAGCATCTCGGCGCGCGGAATGACCGGTATCTGGCGCTGAATGGCGGCCACCACCTCGGGATTGTCGATCCGCACCGCGGTCGAGGTGACGAGGACGTGGGCCCCTTCGATGTTGGCGGCGTGGTGACCCTCGTGAATCCGAGCGCCAAGCTTCTCGAGTCGGTCGGTGATGGTCGTGCGACGCACATCCGATCCCGAGACGCGGTACCCAAGGTTGAGCAGAACCTCGGCGATTCCGCTCATGCCGATTCCACCGATGCCAACGAAATGGATGTGTTGATACTTCTTAAACATAGGGTCAATCAGTCCATCAATCTTTTGAGAGATCTCTGCCTTTGCTTTGCCTTTGCCTCAACTCTGGCGACGAATCTGGCGATAAATCCGGTTAATCAACTCTCCGGCCTCCGTGGGTGCGCGGGCGAATCGTGATTCCGGGCGTGCTCGCGTGGTCCGGGACGCCGGACGAGTTCGAGTCCCAAATCGACGACGGCCGCCGCCGCCGCGGGATGGCCGAGACGGCGACTGGCCCTGGCCATCTCCAGAAGCCGGGGCGGATCTTCGAGCAGCCCGAGCAGCTCCGTGGCGAGCCGCGCCGGGGTCAACTCAGACTGCGGAATCAGTCGGCCCGCGCCTCCCCGCTCCACCGCCGCGGCGTTGTGCCGCTGGTGATCATCCGCGGCAAACGGATAGGGGATGAGGACAGCTGGTCGGCCGGCGGCGGCCAGTTCAGCGACGGTGGTCGCGCCAGCCCGACAGATGACCAGGTCGGCCTGGCGAAACTCCTCAACCATCTGGTCGAGAAAAGGCTTGACCACGGCCGGATAACCCGCCTCGGCATAGGCGCTGGCGATCCGCTCCTGCTCACCATCCGCGAGTCGTCCGGTCTGGTGGGTCACCGTGAGCTGGCACCCGGCCGCCCGGAGGATGGGCAGGGCGCCGACCACCGCGTCATTGATGGCCTGGGCGCCCTGACTGCCCCCGGTAATCAGCAGGTGGGCCGGCTGGCGCCCAGGTTCCGGCAATCCAAAGAATTCCTGGCGGACCGGGTTGCCGGTCATCCGCGCCCGCTCGCCAAAGAAACGTTGCGCCTCGGGAAAAGAGACGGCGGCTGCATCGACAAAGCGCGCCAGAACCCGGTTGGTAAAGCCCGGCCAGGCATTCTGCTCAGCGATGAGCGTCGGGATTCCAAGCAGGGCGGCGACCAGAACCACCGGCCCTGAAGCATAGCCGCCGACACCGATGACCAGATCAGGGCGGTAACGACGCAGCATTCGCGCCACGGCGAAGAAGGTTCGCGGGAGGAGCAGGAGTGACGAGAGACGAGCACGCCATCCAACCCGCTTCAGCGCCCGGACCTCGATCAACTCGAGCGGGAAGCCCTCGGCCGGAACGATTCGTGATTCGAGGCCGCGCGCCGTTCCACAGAAGATGACCTGCGTGGCGGCGTCGCGGCGGCGCAACTCCTGGGCGATCGCAATGCCCGGATAGACGTGTCCGCCCGTGCCGCCTCCGGCAATGATCACCGTCATAATTTTCGGCTCAGCTGCGCCCATACCGCCGCTACGCGACCTCCTCCTGGGCATGGAGATCGCCCTGGATCGAGATGTTGAGCAGGATTCCGATGCCCATCAGGACGGTGATCAGCGAGGTCCCGCCAGCACTGATGAGCGGAAGCGTCAGCCCCTTGGTCGGGAGAAGCTTCAGAACCACCGAGATATTGAAGAACGTCTGGAAGGCAATCCAGGTCGTAATGCCCACCGAGAGCAGCCGGCCAACCGTGTCCGGGGCCCGGTACCCAGCCCGCAAACCCCGCCAGATCAGCAATCCGACGACCAGAACCAGGGTGGTCCCCCCGATCAGTCCCAGCTCTTCGGCGATGACCGGAAAGATGAAGTCGGTGTTCGGTTCCGGCAGAAACGCCAGCTTCTGGCGTCCCTGGCCAAAGCCGAGCCCATTGACCCCGCCTGAACCGATGGCGATCAACGATTGCAGAATGTGGTAGCCGCTCCCGAGTCGATCTCCCTCCGGGTCGAGAAAAGCAAAGATGCGGGCACGGCGGTACGGGGTGTTCCAGATCGCATACACTACCCCGATGAGACCTATTGGCAGAAAGAGGAGCAGCTTCCGCACTGGCGCTCCGGCGACGATATACATCGCCGTCGCAATCACGGCGAGCACGCCGAGCGTGCCGAGATCGGGCTCCTTGTAGATCAATCCGCCAATGATGGCGAGAATTACCCCGGCGGGGAGGAAGGTGAGAGAGAACTGTTCCAGCTTCCCTTCATTCTCGCGCCGCGCCAGGAACCAGGCGAGAAAAATGATCAGCGCCAGCTTCGCAAATTCTGATGGTTGAAAGGAGAAGCTTTTTAAGGCGATCCAGCGCTTGGCCCCTTTGACCGGCTCGTAGAAGAAGACCACGCTGAGCAGGGCGATGCAGGAGAGCAGAAAGCCGTAGACAAAGAGTGGATTGGCGAAGCGATGGTAGTCGATCCGGTGGAGCAGGAGCATGGCGACAACACCGATCCCTGCGGCAATCAATTGCATCCGCAGCGGGCGCTCCGGGTCCTTCAGGCCGGCGGAAGCGCTGTAGACCATGATGATTCCGAAGAAGACGAGGCCCAGCACCGGCACGATGATCCAGAGATCCCAAGTCAGCTCATCAACCACCCGACGCATCGATCTTCTCTTCCTTTCGGCCACAATTAATCTCCTCTTGACACAGGCTCTATCGCGGGTTTCGCGGCGCGGCGGCCAGTCGGCCAACCTCTTCCTTGAAGACCCGACCACGATGTTCATAGTTGTCGAACATGTCGAAACTGGCACAGGCTGGGGCGAGCAGCACGGTATCACCCGGCTGGCTCAACTCGAAGCCGCGCCTGACCGCCTCGGCCATCGACTCGACCCGCTGGAGCGGTCTGGTTCCGGCGAGGGCCGCGCCGATCTTCTCTGCCGCCGACCCGATCAGAATCACGTGGCGACAGCGCTCCTCGATCAACTGGCGCAGTGGACTGAAGTCACTCCCCTTGTCCTTTCCTCCCAGAATGACGATGATTCCGCCGGGAAAGGCCTCGAGGGATTTGATGGCCGCGTCGACATTGGTCGCCTTTGAGTCGTTGTAGAAACTGACTCCATCGATCTCCCCGGCAAACTCGAGCCGGTGCTCGACCGCCTTGAAGCGGGAGACCGTCTGGCGCATCGAGTCGATGGCCGCGCCGCAGGCCAGTCCGGCGGCGAGACTCGCCAGCACATTCTCCAGATTGTGCGCGCCGCGGAGCGGAATCTCGGCGGTCGTCAGCAGTTCGCGCTCAACTCCGCCCCGGCGCTCGACAATCTTCTCGCCACGCCGAAAGAGCCCCTCCGCGAGCTGGCGGGTCGGGCTGAAATAGATGGTCTGGGCTGGCGTGAGGTGACTCATCGCCGCAATCCGGGTGTCATCGGCATTGAGGATCGCCACGTCCCCCGCCGTCTGTCCGTGGAGGATGTTCGACTTGGCCGCCGCGTAGGCATCCATCGAATCGTAACGATCGAGGTGGTCCGGCGTAATGTTGAGCATAACCGCGACATTGACATGGAGCTGATCGACCGCCTCGAGCTGGAAGCTGCTCAATTCGGCGACGATCCAGCCATCGGGCCGGCTCTGCTCGACGAGCGAGATCAGCGGCTCACCGATATTTCCGCCGACGAGCACCGGCAGCCCGGCCTTTCCAAGCAGCTCACCGATGAGAGTGGTCGTGGTCGTCTTTCCATTCGTTCCGGTAATGCCGACGATCCGCCCCTTCAGGAATCGTGCCGCCAGCTCAACCTCGCCGACAATCTCCACTCCCGCCGCCCGCGCCCAGGCGATGGGCTCGCTGGCGAGGGGGACACCGGGGCTGACGACGAGACAATCGGCCGTCTCAAAGAGCTGGCGTGGATGGCTGCCGGCGACAACCTCGATTCCGATCCGCCGAAGCGCCTCGATCCCGGCCAGCGCCTCCTCCGGCTTGGCATCGTTGATCGTCACGCGCGCTCCGCGCGCGTGCAGAAAGTGGGCCGCCGCGAGTCCACTCCGCGCCATGCCCACGATCACTATATTTTTTCCCGCAACTTCCATATTTACCCCTCAGCGCAGCTTGAGCGTCGTCAGACTGAGCAGGGCGAAGAGGATCGCCAGAATCAGAAAACGGAAGACGATCTTTGGCTCCTTCCATCCGAGCAGTTCGAAATGATGGTGGAGCGGCGACATCTTGAAGACCCGTTTTCCGGTCAACTTGAATGAGGTCACCTGGATCATCACCGAGAGAGCCTCCATGACGAAGACTCCGCCAAGAATCGGCAGAACGAGCTCCTGTTTGATGATCACGCTCATCGTGCCGAGAGCGCCGCCAATGCCCAGGCTCCCGACATCGCCCATGAAGACCTCGGCCTGCGGTGCATTGAACCAGAGGAATCCCAGGCTGGCGCCGACGAGCGCCCCGCCGAGAATGGTCACCTCCCAGACTCCGGGGGTGTGGACAAGGTCGAGGTAGTCGGCAAACCTTGCGTGGCCTGTCACATAGGTGAAGGCCGTCAGGGCCGAAGCGGCGATCACGGTCACGCTGATCGCCAACCCGTCGAGGCCATCGGTCAGATTGACGGCATTCGAAGAGCCGATGATCACAAAGACGATAAAGGCCAGGTAGAGCACAATCGGCAGCTGCGGCTGCAGATTCTTGAAGAAGGGCACATTGAGGACCGCCGTGAAATCGGTCAGTGTAAAGAGCAGCCCTCCAACCACCAGACAGACCAGCAACTGGCCGAGCAGCTTCTGGCGCGCCGTCAACCCAAGACTCCGCTTCCGCACGATCTTCAGGTAGTCGTCAGCAAACCCGACCAGGGCACAGCCGAGCATGCCAACAATCGCGACCCAGATCGCCCGGTTGCGCAGGTTGGCCCAGAGAAGAGTCGAGAGGAGCACCGACCCGATGATCAGCACTCCCCCCATGGTCGGGGTCCCCCGCTTGGCCTGGTGGGAAGCCGGCCCCTCGGCGCGAATCTCCTGTCCGAACTTGAAGTCACGCAGCTTGCGGATCACCAGCGGACCAGCGGCAAGGCTGATCGCCAGCGCGGTCACCGCCGCGTATGCAGTCCGGAAGGTCACATACTGAAAGACATTGAAGACCTTCAGCAGCGGGTATTGTCCCGCGTAGTTCCGGTAGAGCAGTTCGTAACAGAGGTAATAGAGCATGCGATCACTCTCTTCTTCTCCGGGCATCTCCCGCTCCGGCCGATTGCCGGTTGCGGGCACTCCCGCAATCATTACTCCCAGGTCGATCTCAGCCGCTCGACAATCCGCTCCATCCGCACCCCGCGCGACCCCTTGACGAGCACGAGGTCGCCAGCGCCGACCGACTGACCAAGGATGGCCGGCAACGAAGTGGCCGCCTCTTCGGTCGTCTCATAGAATCTCGTCCGGGACCGCTCAAGTCGGCCCGTCTCGACAGCGCCATCGACCAGCTCGCGGGCCAGACCGCGCACCCCGATCAGCAGATCGACGCCGAGATTGGCAATTTCGCCGCCGCACTGGCGGTGGAGCGCAGCTCCCTGATCACCCAGCTCAAGCATCTCCCCGGCGATCAGAACCAGGCGTCGGCCAGCGGATCGGGCGTCGGCGACCGCCCGGACGGCCTCGACGAGGGCGCCGGGATTGGAGTTGTAGGAGTCATCGATCAATGTCACGCCGTTGACCAGCCGATGGACTTCACCACGCATTCGCGAGGGAACGGTCGATGCCAGTCGTCCGGCGATCTGTTCGACCGTCAAACCAACCGCGTGGGCAACCGTCACCGCGGCGAGGGCGTTGGCGACATTGTGCTCACCAAGCAGCGGCAGCACCACCTCCGCCTCTCCAGTCGGAGTGCGGAGCAGAAATCTGGTCCCACGCAGGTCATCCTCGCTGCGCAGGTTGGAAGCCGTCACGTCCGCCGGCTGGCGGATTCCGAACGTCAGCACCCGGATGTCGTCCCGGCGGCGGGCCATCGCGCTGACCCGGGGATCATCGGCATTGAGGACCGCGGTGCCGCCGGGTTGCAGCCCATCGACCATCTCCGCCTTGGCGCGGGCAATCCGGTCACTCGTCCCAAAAAATTCGATATGGGCCGTTCCGACGTTGCCGACCACTCCGACGGTGGGTCGGGCCAGATTGGTCAGGCGGGCGATCTCGCCGTAGGAACTCATCCCCATCTCAATCACCGCCAGGTCGAAATCGTCAGGGCGGGAGCCACCGCAGATCATCTGGGCAACCGTCAGGGCAAGGCCATAACCAGTATTGAGATTGCCGGGCGAACTGAGCACCCGCCCCCTGGCCCCTAGCAGGTGGGTCGCGAGATCCTTCATGGTCGTCTTGCCGGCGCTCCCGGTAATGCCAATCACGGGCCGCGCGGACCGGCCTGCCGGCGCGGCGGCGGCCCACTGGGTGAGCACGGTCGCCGCCAGCTGCTGCATGGCGCAGACGGTGTTCTCGACAAAGATCAGGCGGTCGACCCAGTCGCCCAGCTCCGTCGCAAATGGAAGCCGGTGGTGGACGACGACGGCTGCCGCAGCCCCGCGCCACAGAGCCTCGAGAACGAAAAGATGGCCGTCGACCTTCTCTCCGGGAATCGCGACAAAGAGGTCCCCGGGTTGAACTGCCCGTGAGTCGATGGCGAGTCCGGCCGGCTCAATCGCGGCCACCTCGTCGGTCAGCATCTCACTGGCTCCGCAGAGCCGGGCTATGTCGCGCAGTCTCATTCTGTCCCCTCACTGAAACCAACTCAGCTCTTGAGATTAGCGGCTCCATTCGACGGACGCCCCGGGCAGGTCCGCCGCTCACGCAGCGCTTCGCGGGCAACCTCACGATCATCAAAATTGATCTTCCCCGTCGCCAGAATCTGATAGTTTTCGTGCCCCTTGCCGGCGAGCAGGATCACGTCGCCCGGCCGGGCCTGGGTGATCGTCGCGAGAATCGCTTCGCGCCGGTCGACGATCATCTGGTAGTTCTTCCGTCCGGTCCGGTCGATGCCGACCCGGATGTCATTCATGATCAGGAGCGGATCTTCACGACGCGGATTGTCCGAAGTAATGACCACCTGCTCACTCAAACGGCCGGCCTCCTCGCCCATCAGGGGGCGTTTGGTACGGTCACGATCGCCGCCGCATCCAAAGATAGTGGTCAGCGTGCCTCCCGATCGTCCGGCCCGGCGGGCCGAATTGATCGTCCGCAGCACATTCGCGAGCGCGTCGGGAGTGTGCGCGTAGTCGACGATCACTGTGATGTCGTCCTCCGCCTGGCTGACCCGCTCGAACCTTCCGGGAACGCCATGGCACTGGCGAATCCCCACCGCAACCTGTTCCGGCGCCAGGCCGAGGCTGAGCCCGATCCCAATCGCGCCAAGGATGTTGTAAGCGTGCGGCCGCCCAACCAGTGGCGAATCGACCGCGACCGTCCCCACCGGAGTCTGCGCGGTGAAGTGCAGACCATCCAGGCCGAAGACAGTCCCGGAGCGCCCCTCCCCCTTGAGATTCTGAATGGTGATGTCGGCGGGGGCCACCAGCCCATAACTCCAGAGCTTCCCTTGTTCAGGGCGCCAGTCACGAATCATCTCGGCGCCGTAGGGATCGTCGATATTGATCACCGCGTGCTCCGGATGACGACCAATGCTTCCATCAAAGAGCTTGCGCTTAGCGGCGAAATAGGCCTCCATCGTCAAATGGAAATCGAGGTGATCCTGCGTCAGATTGGTAAAAGAGGCCACCGCAAACTTCAGACAATCGGCGCGGTGCATCTCGAGGGCGATCGACGAGACCTCCATCACTGCGTGGGTCACTCCGGCGGCGACCGCCTCACGAAGGAAGTTCTGGATCTCCGACGCCTCGGGGGTGGTAAAGTCGGCCGGTCGTGAGACCTCTCCAATCCGGTAGCTGATGGTCCCCATCGAGGCCGTCTTCAGCCCCGCCGCCTGGAGGATCGA
This sequence comes from Acidobacteriota bacterium, assembly GCA_041160645.1. Taxonomy (GTDB): domain Bacteria; phylum Acidobacteriota; class Blastocatellia; order RBC074; family RBC074; genus CAIOZW01. The sequence continues at coordinate 2,679 of JBEAVZ010000043.1, read as the reverse complement.
CTCGACCAGCCAGGTCGTCGTGGTCTTGCCATTCGTCCCGGTCACCCCAACCAGCGCCAGCTGTGCCGACGGATTTCCGCAGATGAGCGAGGCGACGCGGGCCAGCGCGACCCGCGCGTCAGCCACCTCGAGCCAGAATCCCGGAAAGTCAGCCGGAAAATCAAGTGGCCTGGCTGCCTCGGAGATGACGGCGATGGCGCCCCGCTCCAGCGCCTGCCCTACATAACGGTTGCCATCCGCCTGCTGGCCCCTGATCGCCACAAAGACACCCCCGGGAACGACCTGGCGCGAATCGTGGGTCACCGCGGTCACGGCAGGACTCTCCACCGGACCATTCCCGCTGATCCGCGCTCCAAGCTCACTGGCAATATCCGCGATACTTATCATCAATTCCGACTCACTGTCTAATTCCAGACGATCACTGCAAATCGATCCGACACTCTGCGCCGGGACTGACCCGCACGCCGGGCGCCGGGGACTGTTTAACAACTACCCCGTTTCCATTGAAGCGGAGCTTCAATCCGAGTCTGCTGCAGATCTTGATCACGCTCTTCATGCCCTGCCCCCGCAGATCGGGCATCGTCGGCTCAGAACTATTCCCGACGGGCGGCGACTTGACGAGGGTCGTGGAGAGACCATTCACAGTTGGCTTGGCCGCGCCTCCGGTGGCGCTATTCGGCCCGACCGCAGGCCCGACTGACCCAACCTGGGCCGGGGCGGGGACGGCAATGCCACCTGGGATAAGCGCTGATCGCTGCAACGGAGGCTCTCCTCCCCCGCTCAACTCATCGCCGTCGGCCAGGCCCTCTGCCGCGCCGGCGGCGGCGCTGCGCTGGACAAGCTGCTCGAGCCGCTCCCGATAGCGCTGCTCGTCCGGCGGCACATTGCCGCCGCTCAGCGCCGCTTCCGCGAGCATCGTAAAGACGGGCGCGGCGACGACGCCGCCATAATATGAGCCATTCGAAGGCTCATCGATCATCACCACGATCGCGAAGCGTGGATTCTCTGCCGGTACGAAGCCGAGAAATGAGGGCATATAGCGTCCCGGCGTGTATCCCGAAGGCCCGGGCTTCTGGGGCGTCCCCGTCTTGCCGGCCGCGGTGTAGCCTTCGAGCTGCACCGCGTGGCGCCCCGTTCCATCCGTGACCACCCGCTCCAACAGCCTGACCATCTGCCGCGCCGTCTCCGGTTTGATCACCGCGCGCGGAGCCGACCGCGAGGGCTGCTCGAAGGGAATCCCATTCGCCCCAACCACCTTGCTGACGATCCGTGGCTGGACCATGACTCCGTTGTTGGCGATCGCCGCCACGGCCGTCACCGCCTGGATCAGCGTCACCGAGATCTCCTGGCCGATCGCGACTGAACCGATCGAATCGGGGCGCCACTTGGTCGGCGCATGGACGATCCCCGGAGACTCGGCCGGCAGGCCCAGTCCGGTCACCGCCCCAAACCCAAAGTCGCGAATATAACGATGGAAGGTCTCCCGGCCGAGCCGTTGGGCAATCTTGATCGCTCCAACATTTGAGGATTTGGCGAATGAATCGGCAATCGAAATTCGGCCATAGGAGTGGGTGTCGCGGATAACTCGCGAGCCGATCGCGATCTGCCCGTTGCCGCAGTCGATCATCTCTTCCGGTCTGATGATGCCCTGATCGATTGCGGCCGCATAGGTGATGATCTTGAAGATCGATCCGGGCTCATAGGGGGAGACCACTGCCTGGTTGACGTAGGAGGTCGCACTCGCCACATTGGCGTCGATCTGATTTGGATCGTAAGTTGGATAGTTGGCCAGGGCGAGAATATCACCGGTGCCGGGCTCCATGATGACAAGGCCGCCCCCCTTCGCCCGGTGGCGCTCAACAGCCTGTTGCAGAACAAACTCGGCCTTCCGCTGCAATGCGTGATCGATCGTCAGGTAGACCGCGTTGCCGTGACGCGGCGGGAGATAATCGCGCTGGTAAGGCGTTCCGCCCGCACTGACCAGCTGGGCGTACTCGCCCGGGCGGCCGGTCAGCTCGTGGTTGAGCAGCTGCTCAATGCCCGCGCGGCCAATCCACTCATTGCTCTTCTCGTTGACTCCGAGGTACCCGAGCAGGTGCGCCGCCAGGCGCTGGTACGGATAGTCACGCTGCTCCTCTTCGATCAGCGTGATCCCCTTCAGATCGAGCTTCCGCAACTGTTCATCGACCGCCTCGGCCATCGCCGGCGGCAGGTTCCGCTTGACCCAGAAATGCTTGTTGACGCCAACGAGCATCGGCTCCAGCTCGGCCCTGGTCATGCCGAGAATCCCGGCGAGATTGGTGAGCGCGCGCTCCCGCTTCTCAGCGATCTTGGTCTCCTTCGCCACGCCCTTCTTCTTCTCCTTGTCGGAGAGCTGGACATCGTTGAAGAGAACCTGATCGATCAGCAGCGACTCGGTGATCACGCTCATCGCGAGAATTTTGCCTTCGCGATCGTAGATGTTTCCGCGCAGCGGCAGGGTGCTCTTGACGATGCGCTGCCCACGGCGGGCCAGCCCGGCATAGTAGTCGTGGTGGACGATCTGGATCCACGCCAGACGACCGACGATGGCCAGCATCCAGCCGGTCAATATAATGCCCAGCACAACGATCCGCCGTCGTGAACTTGCCAACCCACCAGTTTTACTGCCACTCGCTTTACTCATAGATCGACCATCCC
>JBEAVZ010000549.1:0-7461 GCA_041160645.1 Acidobacteriota bacterium | reverse complement strand
GGCCCCACTGGTCCCACTGGTCCCACCGGTCCCACTGGTCCCACCTGTCCCACCAGTCCCACTTGTCCCACCGGTCCCACCGGTCCCACCAGTCCCACCAGTCTCACCGGGTCCGCGAAGATGAAAGGTGACTTTGCAACTGCCCTGCCACGACCATCTTTTGCCTGATCGATCGTTTTGATTTGGCGACGGACGTGTTAGACTTCGTCTTTGCTTCTCCTGAGCCAGTGCCGGAGTCAGCAAGTACGAATGTTCGCGATTAAGGAGAGTCACCGGGAGCAATGCGAGCAATGATCTTAGCAGGCGGAGATGCCGCGCGATTGCGCCCCCTCACCGTCTATACGCCCAATCCTCTGGTGCCCATCGCCAACCAGCCACTCCTCAAATACCAGATTGAAATTCTCAGGCGGGCCGCCTTCCGCGAACTGACTCTTGTTCTTGGCTACCTTTCGAACAAGATCGAGGATGTCATCGGCGATGGACGCGAGCAGAAGATCGCGATCCGCTACGAAGAGCAGAGCACCTCGCAGGGTACCGCCGGCGCTTTCCGCAGTGCGATGGGGAATGCGACCGAGCCGGCAGTCGTCATCTATGGCGATATTCTGACCGACCTCCAGCTCGACCGCATGATCGCCTTCCACCGCGAGAAAGGCGCGCTGCTGACGATCGGCATGGTGACGGTCGACAATCCAAGCAGCTTCGGCGTCATCGAGACCTCTCCGGATGGGCGGATCGTCAGCTTCATCGAGAAACCGAAGGACGCCAACTTCCCGCACAAGACGATCAACGCCGGGATCTACGTGATCGAACCGGAGGTCTTGAAGATGATCCCCAGGGGTGAAAAATACTCCTTTGAGGAGCAGCTCTTCCCCGCCCTGATCGCGAGTGGCCAACCGGTCTATGCCTTCAACTGGCCCGGTTACTGGAAACACCTTGGCAGCGTCCGCAGCTATCTCGATGCCAACCTCGACCTGCTCGCGGGTCGCCTGCTGACTGGACGCGCTCTCGCGGGTCAGTCGAGTGGTCCGGCCAGCGGCCGCACCGTCGCGGGTGACGCGGCCGAGACGGCAGAAGCGGCCCAAACAGCGCAATTCCAGGTCGATCAGCTCTCGCGGATCGACGCAGGATGCACGATCAAACCCGGCGCGGAGATAGTCAACTCGGTCATCGGACCGGGCTGTTTCATCGAGGAGCGGGCCCAGATCAGGGACTCGGTGCTGCTCACCGGAGTCCGCGTCGGGAAGGCGGCGGAGATCCGCCATTCCTTCATCGGCAAGAGCTCGATCATCGGAAGAAATACGCGGGTCACCGACGCCATCTTTGGTGACAAGACCTCTCTCGCCGACTACTCAGTCAGCTGACGAGACCAACCCCGAGGCTGTCTGGACACAGATCGGGCACTGAACGGAACGGATATGCAGATCAAATTCGGAACTGACGGCTGGCGGGCACGCATCGCCGAGGACTTCACTTACGCCAATCTGGAGATCGTCACCCAGGCGCTCGCCGACTACCTGAAGGCCCAGAACCCCACTGGCCGCAACTCAGTGCTGGTTGGCTATGACCGCCGCTTCGCGTCGGATCTCTTCGCGCAACGCGTCGCCGAGGTCCTGGCCGGCAATGAGATCAGCGTCGACCTCTACACCCACGATGTCCCAACCCCGCTCGTCTCCTTTGAAGTCAAGCGGCGCCGGCTCGATGGTGGTGTCGTCATTACCGCCTCGCACAATCCCCCGGAGTTCAACGGCTTCAAGTTCAAAGCGCCATATGGCGGCGCCGCGACGCCGGCGATCACCAACGAGATCGAGAAGCTGATCGGCCAGACAACGCCGAAACGCATGGCGATCGAAGACGCCAAACGTCACGGCGTCTGCCAGGTGATCTCGCCCAGCAACGACTACCGCCAACACCTCGAGAACTTCGTCAACATCGAGGAGCTGCGAAACACCGACGCGCTGATCATCGCCGATCCGATGCACGGCACGGGAGGGCGCTGGATCGAGACGCTTCTCTTCGGTGGGAAATTGCGCGTCGAGACGATCCGCGCCTGGCGTGATCCACTCTTCGGCGGAGTCCTGCCGGAACCGATGCCGTGGAGCCTCGACCTCACCGCACGGACGATCCGTGAACGCGGCGCGCTGATGGCCCTCATCACTGATGGTGACGCCGACCGGGTCGGGGCCATGGACGAGAATGGCGAATACATCAACACGCACCAGATCCTTATGATCCTGCTGCTCCACCTGGTGCGGCAGCGCGGCTGGAAGGGCTCGGTGGTCCGCACCTTCTCGCAGTCGGTGATCGTCAGGCGGATTGCCGAGAGCTATGGGTTCAGGCTCTTTGAGACCCCGGTCGGCTTTAAGCATATCGGTGAGATCATGCTCGACCCGGAGAACGATTTCCTCGTCGGTGGTGAAGAGTCGGGCGGGATTGGGGTTCGTGGCCACGTGCCCGAACGCGACGGAATCCTCAACAGCCTGCTGCTGCTCGAAGCAGTCCTCGCCACCGGCAAGAAGCCGTCCGAGATCGTTCGTGATATCTGGCATGAGTTTGGCGAGTTCCACTTCGAGCGCCGTGATCTCCACGTCCCGATGGAGTCGGGTCTCAAGCTGCTCGAGACGCTGCGTGAACGAACTCCCGATCAACTGGCGGGGTATAAGGTAACCGGCCTCGCCACCCGCGACGGCGTGAAACTTCTCTTTGAGGATGAGAGCTGGATTCTCTTCCGCCAGTCAGGAACGGAGCCGCTCCTGCGCCTCTACTGCGAGGCGACGACGGTCAAAAAGATGACGGCGCTCATGGATGCCGGAGAGAAGATGGCCCGCGAGGCCTGAAGCTCTGCACTGAAGCTGAGGGCAGAGGTTCCGGATGAATCGGCGCCGGACTGGGTCAGCTGCTGGCAGGGGCGGAGCTCTCACCACGAGCGATGACGAGGGTCGCCACTCCGTGGCCAAGAATATTGACTCCGGTGCGGAGTGGATCCATGAGAATCTCGACGCTGAGCAGCAGGGCGACACTCTCCACCGGCAGATGGAGCGCGCTGAGCGCCCCGATGATCACGACGAGGACCGCGCGGGGAACCGCCGGGGTTCCCTTGGTCGTGAAGAGCAGCATGACCAGAAGGTAGCCCAGCTGCCCCGGCGAGAGGATGATTCCCGCCGCCTGCGCCGTGAAGATGACCGCAATTGGCGCATAGATCGCCGCCGCGATCTGATTGAAACAGAAACAGGCTGGCAGGACGAGGCGGGTCACGCGCGGCGGAAGGCCGCTCCGCTCGAGGTTGTCAAGAAGCGGTGGCAGCGCCACCCCGCTCGACGAGGTGGTCACGGCAAGCAGAAAAGGTTCACGCATGGCCTCGTAGAAGCGCCGCCAGCCCTGCCCGCTCCACCAGAGGAGCGGGATTAGCACCAGCCCCGTGAAGAGTCCCAGCGCCAAGTAGAGAGTCAGCACGACCCGCCCGAGCGCCCCGATCGTCTCCATCCCACTCTTGCCAATCGTCACCGCCACCGCCGCGCAGACCCCGACCGGGGCCAGCCACATGGCATAGTTGGTCACCCGGAACATCGCCTGGGCCAGCGCATCGGCAAAGGCGACGAGGGGCCGGGCCCGCTCCCCCAGCGCCGCACAGGCGACGCCAAGGGGGACGCAGAAGACGACCATCTGCAGAACGTCGCCCCGGGCCATGGCGTCGAAGAGGCTCTGCGGAATGAGCTGTTCAAGCATCGTCCCAAAACCGATCGGCGCCACGGCGCCACCCGCCGCGCCCGCCGGCAAGATCACCCCGACACCCGGCCTCAGCCAGAGCGCCATCAGCCCACCCAGCAGCAGAGCCGGGATCGTCACGGCCATGAAGTAGCCAAAAGTCCGGAGGCCGAGCCGGCCGGTCGCCCGCAGGTCTCCGGTTCCGGCCAGCGCCGTGATCAGCGCGCCGAAGATCAACGGGGCCATGACGGCCCGGATCGCCCGCAGAAAGATGTTGCTGAGGGGAGCCAGATGCCCGGCAATGTCCGGCGCCAGCAAGCCAATGAACACCCCGGCAACAAGGCCGATGACAATCCAGACCGTCTGGCTACCCTGCTTGAGCCACTTCATGTATTTTCTTGGTTTTATCGGCTAAAGTTGTGGCCCCGCCTTCGCGGGGCACCCTCATCTAGGGCTTCTTCACCGCGTCCGCCGGCCTCCGCGGCCACTCGGTCGGCTTCACCCTGAGCTTGTTGAGCAGCTCGGTCACGCCCCGCTCCAATTGCGGATCACGCCCCTCGATAACCGCCCGCGCGTCGTTCTCGACCGGAATATCCGGATCGACGCCATACCCCTCGATGATCCACTCTCCCTTCGTGTTGGCAAAGCCAAACTCCGGGACATTGACGACGCCGCCGTCGATCAGACTGCCGCGATTGGTGATGCCGACGACGCCGCCCCACGAGCGCTTGCCGATGAGCGGGCCAAGCCCCGCCTCCCGGAACATCGCCGGGAAGATGTCACCATCCGAAGCCGAGTTCTCGTTGAGCAGGCAGACCAGCGGTCCTGGAAAGACGCCGTCCGGATAGGTCGTGCCGATCTCGTTGGTCCGCGAGAAACCAGCCGCAAGCACCTTCCGGCGCAGCCGCTCGATCAGCATCCGCGAAACATTGCCGCCGCCATTGGCCCGCACATCGATCACCAGCCCCTGCTTGCGCAGCTGCGGATAGTACCACTTGATAAACTCCCGAATGCCGTTGACCCCCATATCCGGAATGTGGAGATAACCGAGCCGCCCACCCGAGAGCTTGTCGACCATCGCCATGTTCCCCGTCACCCATTCAAGGTAGAGCAGGTTCTGTTCGTCCGTGACCGGACGATAGGAGACGATCCGCGCCCCCTCAGTACTCGGCCGACTGTTGACGGTCAGCTGCACCGGCGCGTCGGCCTTGTTCCGCAACAACCGCCACGGATCATCATCCGCCTTCAGCTCCACGCCATTGATCGCCAGCACGTAGTCGCCAACCTTGACGTCGACCCCGATCTCGGTGAGCGGCGAACGGTAGAGCTCCTCCTCATTCTGGCCGCGGAAGATCTTTGCAATGCGGTAGCGCCCCGCCTCCCGATCGAGTTCGAAGCGCGCGCCCGGCAGGGCAACCCGCGGCCGGGCTGGCAGGTCGATATCTCCGCCATCGATGTAAGCGTGCTGGACCGTCAGCTCAGCGATCATCTCGCTGATCACATAGTTCAGATCGGAACGGTGCGCGGCGTGCTTCAACTGCGGTTCATACTGGCGGCGAATCGCCTCCCAGTCGAAGCCGTGCATGTTCGGAACGTAGAAGAAGTCGCGGTACCGCCGCCAGACCTCGTTGAAGATCTGCGCCCACTCCTGCTCCGGGACGCGATCGACCTGGAGCCCCGCGGTCGAGATCTGCTTGCGCGCCCCGCCACCCGGCACGGCATCGATCAGGACAAAGCCGCCACCCAGGCGGGTCAGCAACTTCGCGGCATCTCCCGACAACGCGTAACCACCCGCCCCCTCGACGAGAGCGCTCTCCTTGCGATCCTTCAGCGAGAAGATCCGGATCGATGGCGCTCCCTCTCCCGCCCGGCCATAGTAGGAAGCCGGCGCGGCAATGAAGAGCAGATGGCCGGACTTCGCCGCCAGCCCCGCGTAGTTGCCCGGTTCGACCGGCACCCGCGCGACGCGGGCCTCGATCCCCTCAAAGTCGACCAGCCGGGAAGCCTCGTTCCGGGAGTCCGTCTTCTTCGCCTCGCCAGCCGGTGCCGCCACCTCGTCACTCTCCGCCGGAAATGGATGCGGAACATCCTTGCGCAGCGCGAGGGCGAAGATCCCGACATTGCGGTTGGTCGCGTAGTTGAACTCCGCCGTCGAAAGCTGCGGCGCAAACTCGCGCGTGCTCAGAAAATAGAGGTAGTTCCCGGCCGGATCCCACGCCGGACTCGTCTCGTCGAACGTCCCGCCCGTCACCCGCCGCGTCTGCCCATCTTCCGCCGACCAGACATAGACCGAGGACATCAGATCCTCATCCTCCATCGAGAAGGCGAGATAATTGCCACGCGGCGACCACGAATGATCGGTCACCTGACCCGACTTCGCATCGGCGACCTCGACCAGCTTCCGGTCGGCTACCGTCAAGACCCAGACCTTGCCATCCTTGTCGGTGAAGGCGATCAGCTTCCCGTCCGGCGACCACTCCGGCGCGTAGCGCATCGCCCGCCCACCTGTTGTCAACTGCTCCGCCGGCTGCTTTCCATCCTGGGCCATGACCCAGATCTCCTCCTCACCCGAACGATCGGAGATGAAGGCGATCCGTGATCCATCCGGTGACCAGCTCGGCCACTTGTCATGCGCTCCGGAGGAGTTGGTCAGGTTCCGCGTCGGCCCCTTCTCGATGGGCGCGGTAAAGATGTCTCCCCGCGCCGCGAAGAGCGCCCGCTCCCCCTTCGGACTCAGCCCATAGTTGAAGACCAGCCCCGCCGCGCTGACCCGGCTTGGCCGCCGGTTGAGCCCCTCATCCGGCACCGTTATCGCAAGCGGGGTCACCCGCTTCGACTTTACATCATAGACTTGCAGCTCGCCGTTCAGCTCATAGACAATCCGCCCCAGATTGTCCGACGAGGGCCAGCGGATATCCCAGACCTTCTCACTCGTCACTGCCGAGGTCTTTCCGGTCGCCGTATCCAGTGCATAGAGATTGAACTTGTCGTCACGGTCCGAATTGAAGAAGATCGTCTTCCCAATCCACATCGGATCACGATCCGCCCGCGGATGATCGGTCAGCCGCTTCGCCTCTTTCGTCGCCAGATCGAAGATAAACAGATCGTTCGCCTGCCCCCCGCCGTAACGCTTCTCCGAACGAAAGTCGCGTGAACGCGGTGAATAGACGATCCGCGCCCCATCCGGCGCGTAGTCCCCTGCCCCCGACTCAGGCATCGGGAGCGGCTCGGCGGCACCACCCGTCAGCGCCACCTTGTAGAGCCGCGACACCGGCAGCGTCCACGAATCGCGGTGCGACCGGAAGAGAATCGACTTGCCATCCGGCGTCCAGCCAAAGACCTGGTTGTCATAACCCCAGCGCGGCGGCAGCGGCCCGCGCGCCGGATAGTGGGTCAGCTGGCGCGGCGCCCCTCCCATCGTCGGCATCACATAGACCTGCTCATCACCGTCGACCTGCCCCGTGAAGGCAATCCACTTCCCATCCGGCGAGAACTTCGCAAAGAGCTCGACGCCGGAGTGGCTCGTCAACCGCGTCGCCGTCCCGCCACTCACCGGGGCTAGCCAGAGATCTCCCCCATAGGTGAAGACCACCCGGTCACCGTGAATGTCCGGAAAGCGGAGCAGTTTGGTCTGCGCCTGGGCCACCGCCCCACCAAGGGCGATCGCGACCAGAAGGATGATCAAGGCCGGAGGGATGATGAAGGATTGAAGACGGTATTGCAGGTATCTCATTTTTATTGCTCTGGATAGATGATTAT
>JBEAVZ010000493.1:0-3200 GCA_041160645.1 Acidobacteriota bacterium | reverse complement strand
CCAGTGGGACAGGTGGGACCAGTGGGACAGGTGGGACCAGTGGGACAGGTGGGACCAGTGGGACAGGTGGGACCAGTGGGACAGGTGGGACCAGTGGGACAGGTGGGACCAGTAAGATCGATCTGACAAAAAATCCTCTTGGTCCCACCTGTCCTGCCGGTCCGATCAACCATCCCCCTGGCGGATTAGTCGACCCTCTTCCTGATGAAAGTTGGCACATCGAGATCCTCGAGAGGATCGGCAGCGTTGCTGTTGGCCGGGGTGACCGAATTCCCGGTTCCGCTTGCGCCAGACTTGTACCCCGCCGGGAGAACCCGTGGTTGCTGCTCGGAGAGAGGGCGGCGGCTCTCGACATCAAACCCGGTCGCGATGACGGTGATCTTCATGCTGTTGGACATCTCGTCGTCCGGCAGAGTGCCAAAGATGATGTTCGCATCCGGATCGGCCGCTTCGTGGATCACATTCATGGCCTCATTGACTTCAGCAAGGGTGAGGTCGGGGCCGCCGGTGATATTGACGAGCACTCCACGGGCGCCATTGATGGTCGCCTCCTCGAGAAGCGGGCTGGAGATGGCGCGCTGGGTCGCCTCGATCGCGCGGTGTTCGCCGCTCGCCTGACCAGTTCCCATGAGCGCCATACCCATGCCCTTCATGATCGCCCGGACGTCAGCAAAGTCGACATTGATCAACCCCGGAGTGTTGATAAGGTCGGAGATGCCCTGGACGGCCTGCCGGAGAACGTCATCAGCCATGAGAAAGGCCTTGTTGAGCGACATATTCCGGTCGATCGCCTGGAGCAGCTTCTCGTTGGGAATGGTGATCAGCGTATCGACGACCGAACGGAGGACCTCCAGGCCGGCCTCGGCCTGGCGCATCCGGTGCCGGCCTTCAAACGGGAATGGCTTGGTGACCACGGCCACCGTGAGCGCATCGAGCTCCGCTGCGAGCGAGGCGATGATCGGCGCCGCGCCGGTCCCGGTTCCACCTCCCAGTCCAACGGTGACGAAGACCATGTCGGCGCCTTCGAGCGCCTCGATGATCTTCTCGGTGTCCTCGAGGGCGGCTTCCCGACCCACGTTTGGATTGGCGCCGGCGCCAAGCCCCTTGGTCAGCCGGGCGCCAAGCTGGATCCGATTGGAGGCCTTCGAACGCTTGAGCGCCTGCAGATCGGTATTGGCGACCAGAAACTCGACCCCCTGGATGCCGGCATCAATCATGTGGTTGACGGCATTGCCGCCGCTGCCACCAATCCCAATCACCTTGATCCGGGCGCCCAAACTGGAGGGTTCGTCGTCAAACATAAAATTGAGGCTTGTGCGGTCTTCAGTGGACATCATATCCTCCTGTGGCTGCGGAAAGTTGCATCATCCGCCGGCCGATCTGTCAGTTATTGTTTGAGGTCTGGGTTGGACGCAACGGGTGCGAATCCAGATCCAGTCCCTCTTTATTATTTATCGATACCAAAAAATAGCTTTAACCGATCCTTGATCGAATCTCGTTCCGGCTCAGGACTCTTCACCTGCCGATCACTGCCAGCCGTGCCGACATCGCAGCGAATACCATAGGCGGCGAGTCCGACGGCGGCGGCAAAAGAGGGCTTGGCGAGGTCGCGGCCAAGGCCGGCGTACCCCTCCGGGACTCCAATCCGCGTCGGGGCGCTGAAGACCTGCTCGGCGACCTCGATCAGTCCACTGAGCAGCGCTCCACCGCCGGTCAGAACAACCCCGCTCGAGAGCTGCCGATCGAAACCGGCCTGGCGAATCTCCTGCTGGACATAGGAGAGGACCTCCTCCGCTCGCGGTTCGAGGATATCGCAGAGGATCTGGCGCGAGACGACGCGCGGCGGACGGCCGCCAATACTCGGGACTTCAATCAGTTCGGCCGCCATCTCCGGGGTGAGCAGTTGGTGCGCAGCACACGCGCCATTCCGTTTGATCCGTTCGGCCTCGGGAATCTGTGTCTGGAGCCCAACCGCGATATCGTTGGTGAAGTGGCTGCCACCAATCGGAAAGACGGCGGTGTGCCAGACGGCGCCACGCTGGTAGATGGCCAGACTGGTCGTCTCGGCGCCGATGTTGACCACTGCCGATCCGTATTCGCGGTCATCATCGGAGAGGACAGCCTCGGCTGCCGCCAGGTGCGAGAGATAGACATCGGCGACGTGCAGGCCCGCCCGGTTGACGCTGGTGATAATGTTCTGTTTGGCGGCGACCGGACTGGTGACGATATGGACGGAGACGGAGAGGCGTGAGCCGAGCATCCCGAGCGGATCGTCGATCCCATCCTGATCATCGACGGTATATTCCTGGGGAATGACGTCGGCAACCTCGCGTCCGGCCGGCAGAGAGATGGCGCAGGCGGTCTCGATCACCCGGCGGATATCGTCACGCCCGATCTCCCGGTGGCGACCGGTGACGGCAATCCGTCCCTGGTTGTTCTCCCCCTTAATATGCGAGCCGGCCAGGCCGACATAGACATTGCCAATCGCCATCCCAGCCATATGCTCGGCGGCCTCGACGGCGCGCTTGATCGATTCGACCGCGTCGTCCGGACGGCTGATGACCCCCTTGCGGAGCCCTTTCGATTCGACCTCACCAAAGCCGATGATCTCGATGGGCCCCTCATCATTGGGCACCGCCATGACGACTCGGACTGCCGACGTGCCAATATCGAGACCGACGATCGGGGAACCAGTTGTTAAATTCGCTTTTGCCATGTTCTTTCCTCGTCAAGCTGTCCGAAACTCACTCATCCAATCCGATGGTGATGCGATTGGCGTTGGTCGTGTTGATATAGTTGATCCTTCTCGCCCCAATCAGCCGGTCGATATCGCCGACCCGAAAGAGCCTGATCGCCTCCAGATTCCGGTTGCGCACCGCGTCGATCAGATCGAGCGCCAGGTTGAGCCGCTTCCGGTAGTCTTCCCGGCCGAGGAAGACCGACGTCTGGGTATTGGCAAGAATGACCCGCACCCCCTCGGGATCGTTGAAGAAGACCTCATCGATGAGCGGCGAGAGGGGCGGCTCCAGCTGATCGAGGTCGGCGATCAGATTCTGGTAGCTGGCCAGATAGGCGCGATTGGTATCCGCCGCCTTCTCCCCATCCTGCTGGACACTGCCAATCAACGGGGTCTCATTACTATTCTCGAGCAGCTCTGCCCCGCCGAAGAGGGTTCCATCCTCATCGATACATTTCAACAT
>JBEAVZ010000432.1:0-4097 GCA_041160645.1 Acidobacteriota bacterium | reverse complement strand
CTCCCCCAACCTGACTGTGGACAAAAATACTAATCAGTCCGTGCTGACGATTGGGAATATGGCTCGATTTCATTAATTTTCGGAACGACCTGAAAGACCGTTAAACCGTTTGACGTTGGATCTCTTTGTGATTAAACTCCGGGAATCAATGGCTGGCTTGTAAAATACCCATAAATGGATCGCTGACAAAGAACGATCAACAGGGTTAACTTGGGTTAACTTGGGTTCACTTGGGTTCACTTATGTTGATGTTTTCTGATGTCAAGAAGCGCCAATGACGGAGACGAAGACTAGGACAGACAATAGACAATTGGCAAAAGACTACAGACATTTGTCAAAGCCCGGTTCTTATGATTCCAAGAGACCATCAAGACACCTCCCGTCCCGGGAGAAGTCACCAGGTCACCACTTTCTTCCCTGACCATCACTCTAAAATTTCTCTGGAGTGGGATCAGTCGGGGCTATTTACGTTTAAGGAGAAAGATAACATGCACCACCCTGGCAAAAACCCTGGCCGTACCGTCAGGTTTCTGAGCTCAGTGTTGGCCGTCGTTCTGACTGCCCTGATCTCAGCGAACTTCGCGGGCGCCCAGGTGTTGTACGGATCGCTGGTCGGTAACGTCTCCGACCAGGCCGGAGCAGTCGTTGCCGGCGCGACCGTGACCATTACCGATAAGGGAACTGGTCAGACGCGCGAAGCGGTCACCGATGCTGAAGGCTTCTATTCGATCAAGAACATTCTCCCCGGCACCTTCGATGTGAAGGTGACCAAGGAGGGTTTCTCGACCTTCTCGACGGTCAACGTCGTGATCACGGCCAACAACACATCCCGTATCGATGCGGCGATGAAGATTGGCAACGTCTCGGAGGTTGTCTCCGTCGCGGCGACGGCCACGGTCCTCCAGACCGAGTCGGCGACCGTCAAGGCGGAGATCAGCGGCAAAGAGATCCAGTCGATGCCGATCAACAACTACCGGAACTACCAGTCGTTGATCAACCTGGTCCCGGGCTCGACGCCGGCGGCGTTCCAGAATGCGAACACCGATACTCCGGAGCGTTCACTGACGACCAACATCAATGGAACGGCCCGCAACAACAACAACACCCGTCTCGATGGAGCCCAGAGCGTCAACATCTGGCTGCCCCATCACTCGGCCTACGTTCCCCCTTCAGAGTCGATCCAGGAGGTCAACGTCTCGACCAACAACTTCGACGCTGAGCAGGGTCTCGCCGGCGGCGCCGCCATCCAGGTGATCACCAAGGCCGGCACGAACGAGCTCCACGGTTCGGCCTTTGCCTATCACGACAACCACTTCTTCCGCGCGAAGAACGCCCTCTACCCGACGACCGTCGCTGGTCGTCCGAACCCGAACAAGCCGAAGAACCTCCGGACCATCCCAGGTGCGACGCTTGGTGGTCCAATCATCAAGGATAAGCTCTTCTTCTTCGGCAGCTGGGAAGGAATGTACGAGCGGACGATCGGTGACGGATTCTTCACCGTTCCGACTCCGGAGCTCCGCACGGGAGACTTCTCGCGCACCAACACCCAGCTCTACGATCCGCTGACCGGCAACCTCAACGGAACCGGTCGCGAACTCTTCGCCGGTGGCATCATTCCGACCAACCGCATCCATGCCGCGGCGGCCCGGATGCTTTCGCTCGTTCCGCAGCCGAACCTGCGTGGCGCGGATGGCAACTTCCTCGCGGTCAACAACCTCTATGCTTCCCAGCCGGGAACCTTCGATCGCAACAACTACGATGTGAAGGTCAACTGGAACCGCAACGAGAATCATCAGATCTGGGGCAAGTTCAGCCACATGCGGGCTCTCGTCGTCGGTAACTTCGCGCTCGGCGCGGCCGGTGGCGGCACCCTGGGCGCTGGCGGTTCAGGTAAGGGTACCACCACCTCCTATGTCTACACCGCTGGTCACACCCTGACCCTCGGCTCAGGACTCCTGGTCGACGGTAACTTCTCCTATACCCAGCGCAAGCACAACACCATTCCGCCGGACTACGGGACCAACTTCGGTCTCGACACTCTCCGTATCCCGGGGACCAACGGTCCGGACATCCGCCAGAGCGGTATTCCGCAGTTCTTCTTCTCGACCTACTCAGGTCTGGGCAACCAGAACGGCTGGTCACCGGTCGAGCGTGACGAGCGCAGCTACACCTTCACCCAGAACGTGACCAAGCTGAGCGGCAACCACGACCTCCGTTTCGGAGTCGACATCGTCAAGCACCTCCTCGATCACTGGCAGCCGGAGATCGGCGTCGGTCCGCGTGGCGGTTTCAGCTTCAGCGGCAACTCGACCACCCTCAATGGTGGCCCGGGTCCGAACCAGTTCAACTCCCTCGCCTCATTCCTCCTCGGAATGCCCAACGTGGTCTCGAAGAGTCTGCAGTATGAGACGATGACGACCCGCGAGTGGCAGATGGGCTTCTTCGTCCGCGATCGCTGGCAGGCGACCCGCAACCTGACGCTGACCCTCGGTCTGCGTTATGAGCTCTTCCCGATGATGAACCGCGCTGATCGCGGCATCGAGCGGCTTGATCTCAACAGCCCGGTCGTCCGCAACGCCGCCGGTCAGCCGAATGGCACCATGACCGTCCTGATCGGTGGTCGTGGCAGCAACCCGAACGACCTCGGCGTCGGCTCGAGCAAGAAGCTCTTCGCTCCGCGCGTTGGCTTTGCCTACCGTCTGGGCGACGACACGGTCATCCGTGGCGGCTACGGTCTCACCTACGATCCGATGCCCTTCGGTCGTCCGCTCCGCGGATTCTATCCGCTGACGATTGCCCAGGACTTCGTGGCGACGGCGCTCGATGCGACGGCCAACGAGGTCTTCACGCCGTGGGGCTTCACCTCAGCGGCGCGGACTCCTGGTCTGACGGTCGGTATCCCGGCCTTCGGTGGCCCAGACCTCAGCACTGGTCGCGTCTCGCTCCCGGGTACCGTCCAGATGCGCAGCCCCTATGAGGGAACTCTCAATCGTGGGTACATCCAGTCCTGGAACCTCATGGTTGAGCGTAAGCTGATCAAGGACATCAAGATCGAGGTCGGCTACGTCGGTACTGGTACTCGTAACCAGTTCGGCGACCTGGAGATCAATGCGGCCCAGACGCCCAACAGCACGCGTATCCTCCAGTCCAAGTATGGACGTACGGCGAGCACGCTGATGTGGGATGGGTTCACCAGCACGAGCTACCATGCTCTGCAGGTGGCCGTCAACCGTCGCTACTCGAACGGCCTCTTCATCAAGGGCGCCTACACCTTCTCGAAGTCGATCAACTTCTTCGACGATTCGGGTTGGGCGGGTCTGCCGCTCTTCAACGCCACCTCGCAGATTGGTCGCAACCGCGGTCTCGCCGGTTTCGACATTCCGCACAACTTCCAGCTCGGCACCGCGTATGAGCTGCCTTTCGGCAAGGGCAAGAAGTTCCTCAGCGAGGGTGTTGGCGCCAAGGTCCTTGGCGGCTGGAGCCTCTCGGGAATCTACAACGCCACGGCTGGCCGTCCGCTGACGGTGACCGCGGCGGGTGGATCACTCAATGCTCCGGGTAACTCCCAGACTCCGGATCAGACCGGTACGCCAAGCTATCCGAAGGTCACTGGCCAGGGTCAGATCTGGTTCGATCCGACTCCGTTCCGTCCGGTCGAGTTCTCACCGGAGTGGCTCTCCTCAGTGGCCGCGGGTACCCCGCGTCCCTTCCGTTTCGGGACCGGCGGTCGCGCTAACCTGCGTGGCCCTGGCTTCCAGAACCTCGATGTGTCGCTCGTCCGCACCTTCCAGATCACTGAGAAGGTGACGACCGACTTCCGCATCGATGCGTTCAACTTCACCAACACTCCGTGGTGGGGCAACCCGGGCACCAACGCGTCGGCGCCGACCCGTGACGCGCAGGGCAACATCCTGCGTGACGCGAACGGCAACCTGCGCCTGAATGGCTTCGGCCAGGTCCTGAGCGCCAACCAGACCCAGCGTCAGATCCGCTTCGGTTTCCGAATCGGCTTCTAGTTGCGGCACGTGTCCCCTCGCCCAACTCCATTGGGTCAGGGTAGAAGAGAGGCCGCCCCCCGAGAGCAATCTCTGGGGGCG
>JBEAVZ010000401.1:0-2650 GCA_041160645.1 Acidobacteriota bacterium | reverse complement strand
GTCGATGGTCTCATCTGCCAGTTGACCGATCGGATCGATGAGGAGGTGATGGCGGCTGGCTCGAAACTGCGGATCATTGCCAACGTCGCGGTCGGCTACAACAACATCGATCTCGAGGCCGCTTCGCGGCGCGGAATCCATGTCACCAACACCCCCGATGTGCTGACCGAGGCGACGGCCGATCTGACCTGGGCGCTCATTCTCGCCGTGACCCGCCGCGTCGTCGAAGCTGATGCCTTTCTGCGCGCCGGCCGCTTCGATGGCTGGGATTTTGACATGCTGCTCGGCATGGGGCTGACCGGCAAGTCTATTGGCCTGATCGGATATGGCCGGATTGGCCATGCCGTCGCCCGCCGCGCCGCCGGCTTCGGGCTGCGCGTCCAGTACTGCAACCGCGAGGATGTGGCCTTCCGCGACGATCCGGGCTACCGCAACCGCTCCGTTGCCAGTCCGCCGGTGACCAGTCCTTTCAACCAGAGCGCCCATTTCGACGGACTCGCCGCCCACCACGTCTCATTTCCGGAGCTGATCGAGTCGTCTGATATCATCTCGCTCCACACGCCGCTCGCGCCGACAACCCGCCACCTGATCGATCGGGACGTCTTGCGGTGCATGAAGAAAGGCGCCTACCTGATCAATACTGCCCGCGGACCAATCGTCGACGAAGCGGCCCTCGTCGAGGCCCTTGAGTCCGGACACCTTGCCGGCGCCGGGCTCGATGTCTTCGAGGACGAGCCTCGCGTCCATCCCGGACTTCTGCCGCGTCAGGACGTGGTGCTGCTGCCGCATATCGGAAGCGCCACTCGCGAGACGCGCACGGCCATGGCCAGACTGGCGGTCGACAATGTGCTCGATCTGCTGGCAGGCCGGGTCCCGCGGAACAAGGTCAATTGAGCGACTTGCCCGCGGCCTGCGGCGGAGATAGTGATGATAGAGTGTCGGTAAGAGGGGGCGCTCAGCTTCCGTGCTCGAGCTGGTATTCGTCGTCCGTCTGCCGCTTCTTGCCGAAGAGCCAGACGATGACGATGCTCAGCAGATAGAGCAGGGCCATTGGCGCGGCAAACATCAGCATATTGAAGGCGTCCGGGGTCGGCGTCGCCACGGCGGCGATGATCATGATTCCGACCAGCGCATAGCGCCAGGCTTTGATCATCATTTTGGCCGTCAGGAGTCCGATCCGCCCCAGCACGAAGGAGATGGTCGGAATCTGAAAGACGATGCCGAGACCAAGCATGATCATGATGATCAGGTCCAGGTAGTCTTCCGCGTCGAGCAGGGTGCGGAACCCTCCCTCCATGGCCAGGCCGAGCATGTAGTCGCAGACCGCCGGAAAGGCGATCGTGTAGGCGAAGGCTGCCCCGCTGACGAAGAAGAAGGTCGACATGAGGATCACCGGGACAATATATTTCTTTTCGTGCTGGTAGAGACCCGGCGAGATAAAGGCCCAGAGTTGGTAGAAGAGGAAGGGAATGGCAAGGGCAATGCCGGCGTAGAGCGCGACCCGCACATAGACCATGAAGGGGCTGGTCACGCCACGCAGCACCAGCTGGTTGCTCTCGTCATCAAAGAAGATCTTCGATTCGCCCTCGCGCTGGATCTGGTCGATCGGGGTGTTGACCGGCAGGATAGTCTTCGCCACCGACCAGCGCTCAGCCAGCACCAGCTGCGCTTTTCCGTCGACGGTGACCCGGCGGACCGGGATGGTCGTCCCGAGGGGAATCTTGACGCCATTGACCGAGGTCTCGCGGGTGAAGGTATACTGCAGCGTCTCGCCTTCGGCGACCTCGTCGACGTTGATCGACCCGTACGAGGCCTGCATGGACCGCCGTTCTTTCTGCAACTGTTTGATGACCGGAACAGAGAGGAACTTGTAGATTGGTTCGGAGAAGGCAAAGCAGACCCCGAAGGCCAGGACGATCGAGATGGCACTGTTGATCAGCCTCTGGCGCAGCTCGTCGAGATGGTCCAGAAACGACATCTGGACAGTTTCATTTTCATGAATATCCTCGCTCATGCGTTAAATCCAGTGGCTCTTTTCCGGGGTATTGGTGGCCGCCTCGCTCTTAACTTCACTGCCATTTGGGCTGCCATTTTGGGTGCCAGTCGGGGTGCCAGTCGGGGTGCCAGATGAGGCAGTCGGCGTGGTGGTGTCGGATCCCGGAGTGGTCGTGCCCGACGGGGTAGTCGTCGACTCCCCGGAGCCATACTCCGGCTCGTAGCCATAAGAGTAGTAGTCGGAGGAGTACCCGGAGGCGTCCGGGTTGGCCGAGCCCAGCGCCGCGGTAGTCGTCCCCGTCTTGGTCTTTTCGAGATCGACCTCCTGCTCCCAGGTTCGTTTGAAATCCTCCGATGCGCGCCTGAATTGCGACATCGCCTGTCCGAGCGACTTGCCAAGCTCCGGCAATTTTCGTGGACCGAAGACGATCAGGGCGATCACGAGAATGAGTATCACTTCCGGCATTCCCAGACCCATACTGACTACCACTCACTTTCTGCACAGACTGTTTGTTGCGTGTCTCAGCCACTGAACTATAAGTGACCCCTCGGGATGAGTCAAGATGTCGCTACGGGCATCGTCAATGCTTACGGGCCCAGTAGCCCTGACGCGTCCGGATGTCGAGGCCCGGCCGGTCGATCCGGACCTCGATTG
>JBEAVZ010000346.1:0-2569 GCA_041160645.1 Acidobacteriota bacterium | reverse complement strand
GTCCTATCGGTCCTATCGGTCCTATCAACCAACCCCTGCCGGCAACCCCTGCCGGTCAAGCGAGTTTAAAATGACGGGCCGCGCAGCGCGGGGCGGTTGACTCTTTGTCTCTGGCTGATGTTGGTGTAGACTGCGATTTTTGACAGACGACCAGAGAGTGTCGCGGCGACACGCTCCAGGGCAGACAACTTGCGGCGAATGCTCACCAGCAATATTGCAGGGGACGGATTGGGCATTCTGATTCGGCTTAAAACATCCAGCCGTCAAACGAGGAGCTGTAAGAGAGATGGGCAACAGGGTCCGGGCGGTCGTGGCCGGCGCGACAGGATATTCAGGACGGGAGCTGATCCGGTTGATCGCCGGTCACCGTGGAATGGAGCTGGCGGGCGTCTTCGCCTCACGGGGCGGGTCGAGCACCCCGATTGTCGAGATTCACCCGCAACTGCGCGGCTTCCAGCCCGGCGGCGCAGATCTGTCAGATCTCGATTCGACCATCTGCCACCCCTTCGACGAGGAGGCGCTGGCGCGGCTCATGCCGGAGGTCATCTTTCTGGCAACCCCGAACGAGTTCTCCCACGAGATCATGCCGTCGATGCTGGCGACCGGGGCGACGGTGGTCGATCTGAGCGGTTCCTTCCGTCTCCGTGACGCCTCCCTCTATCCGGCATTTTATGGCTTTGAGCACCAGGCGACGCCGTTGCTCGAAGAGGCGGTTTACGGCATGACAGAGCTGGTCCGGGCGCAGCTGCCCGGGGCAAAACTGATCGCCAATCCGGGTTGCTACCCGACCTCGATCATCCTGCCCGTGCGTCCGCTTCTCGAAGCGGGGCTCGTCGACGAGTCGCAGCCGGTGATCAGCGACTCCAAGTCGGGAGTGACCGGAGCGGGGACGACCCCGACCGCGACGACCCATTTTGTCGAGGTGAGCGAGAGTTTTCGCGCCTACAATCTTCTCCGCCATCGGCATGCGCCTGAAATTGCCCAGGGGCTTGGGCTTCCCGGCGGGACGGACCGGCTCGTCTTCAGTCCCCATCTTCTGCCGATCAACCGCGGGATCCTCTCGACCATCTACCTGAAACTGAAGGCGGGCACGACCCGCCAGAGCATTCTCGATGTCTGGCACGAACGCTATGCCGCCGCCCCGCTGATCCGGATCTTTGCTGGTTCCCAGCTGCCGGAGATCAAATTTGTCGCCGGGCTGCCCTTCTGTGACATGGGGGTTGTCGTCGATGAGCGAAGCGGCCAGGCGATCATCGTCGCGGCGATCGACAACCTGCTCAAGGGCGCGGCCAGTCAGGCGCTGCAGAATGCCAATCTGGCGCTTGGTTTTGCGGAAGCGGAGGGCTTACGATGAAAAGAACGGTGATCAAACTTGGTGGGAGCATTCTCGTCGATGACCATCTGCGCCAGGCCCTCCTCGAACAGATCGTCGAACTTGTCCAGGCGGGTCACGAGCTGATCCTCGTGCACGGTGGGGGGCGCCAGATCGCCCGCCTGCTGACCAGTCTGGGGATCGAATCACGTTTTCACGACGGACTGCGGATTACCGATGAGGCGACGCGAGACGTGGTGCAGATGGTCCTCTCCGGATTGATCGGGCGGAACCTCGTCGCCGCGCTGGAAGCGGCTGGGGTCCATGCGGTCAGCCTCGCCGGCGGTGACGGACGCAGTCTGGTCGCGACGCGAATGGCGGCGGCCGATGGCACCGACCTCGGTTATGTCGGTAAGATTACTGAAGCCAATCCGGGCCTGATCGACCATCTGCTCGATGGCGGTTTTACGCCGGTCGTGGCCTGTCTGGCGATTGGCGGTGATGACCATCAGTACTACAATGTCAACGGAGACCAGATGGCGGCGGCCGTAGCCGGGGGAGTCCGCGCTGAGACGCTGATTCTGGTGACCGATGTCGGCGGGGTGCTCGATGCCGAGAAGAGGCTGATCGAGTCGCTGACGCGGGAGACGATCGAAGAGTTGCTGACGAGTGGAGTGGCGAGCGGGGGGATGCGTCCCAAGCTCCGGGCCTGTCGCGAAGCGCTCGACCATGGCGTCAGGAAGATCAGAATCGTCGGCGCGGCCGATGACCGCGTGCTCATCCGGACCCTCAATCCGGCCGGAGAGAGCGGCGGTCCGGGGACGACGATCATCGGCTGACCGGCAACCGTTCTCCACGCGGGGAAGCACTCCGTAAACTTTCAATCATTGTACTTATAACCTTCATTCAGGGAGAGATCCGGATAGTATCATGACTGAAGAGACGAACATTGCCCTGACTCTCGACCGGATTCGCCAGCTCGAGTCCGACCATGTTCTGCAGACCTATGCCCGCTTTCCGGTGCTCATGGTTCGCGGAAACGGCAACAACCTCTATGACGAGACCGGGAAGGCCTACCTTGACTTCATCTCCGGGATCGGTGTCAACGTCCTTGGCCACAATCACCCGGTGGTGCGCCGGATCCTCCGTGAGCAGGGCGATATGCTGCACATCTCCAATCTCTACTATCACCCCTACCAGGGGCAGCTGGCCGAGCGTTTGACGGCGGCGGCGGGGATGAGTCGCGTCTTCTATGCC
>JBEAVZ010000325.1:0-2523 GCA_041160645.1 Acidobacteriota bacterium | reverse complement strand
GGTCGACCGCGTCCTCATCGGCGGCCTTGGCAGCACGCCGGAGAACACCGGCGTCGAGGTTGGCGCCGGTCAGTTCGCGCCCCGTCTCGGTATTGCCTGGCGCGCGACCGAGAAGACCGTCATCCGTCTCGGTTATGGCATCAGCGTCGATCCCAACTCCTTCCGGAACATGCGCGACGCATACCCGGCGACCATCTCGCTCCAGCTTTCCGGTGCGAGCTCATTCCAGGCGGCTGGTCCACTCAAGACTGGTCTCCCGGCGATTGTCTCCCCCGATATTTCGTCCGGGTCGGTCGCGCTCCCAACCGCGATCGGCACCCAGACCTTCCCCCAGACCTTCAACCGGGGCTACATCCAGTCGCTCAATCTGACCGTGCAACGCGACATTGGCTGGGGCTTCACTGTCCAGGGCGCCTACGTCAGCACCCGCGCGATTCGACAGACCGCCAATGTCAACATCAACGCTGGCGAGGTTGGTCTTGGCAATCCGGGACGCGCCCTGGCCCGTTTCGGACGGATCGCCAACATCAACATGCTGGTCCCGTTCAACACGGCGACCTATGACTCCTTCCAGTCCCAGATCAATCGGCGGCTCAATCCGTCGGCCCAGATCGGACTGACCTACACCTACTCGAAGGCGATGGGCTATGCCGACAACAGCGACTCCGGCCTGACCTTTCACTCGGTCTCGCAGTGGGCCCGCAACCGCGCGCTGACCGGCTTCGACCGCACCCATAACCTGCAGCTCTTTGGCGTCTATGAACTACCCTTCGGTGCTGGCAAGCGCTGGGCGACCAGCGGCCCCGGCTCCTGGTTTCTCGGCGGATGGCAGGTCAACGGCATCATGACGCAGATGAGCGGCACCCCCTTCACTGTCACCTCGGCGGGCGCCTCCCTCAACGCACCGGGAAATACCCAGACCGCGGATCAGGTCAAGCCCAGCGTCGGCATCCTCGGCGGGATTGGCCGGGGAGCCTCGTGGTTCGACCCTCTCGCCTTCGCGCCCGTCACGGCGGTTCGCTACGGCAACGTCGGCCGCAACACCATGCGCGGACCGGGCGTCTTCAATTTCGACGCGAGCCTCTTCCGTAACTTCAAGATTGCTGAGCGCTTCACGCTCCAGTTCCGGACCGAGGTCTTCAACGTTACCAATACCCCGGCCTTCAACAACCCCGGGGCCAATGCCTCGTCGCCCACGCGGCGCGCCGATGGCTCGATCATCAATACCAACGGCTTCAGCGAGATCACTTCCGCTCAGGGTACCGAGCGGCAGATCCGCTTCGCACTCAAGCTGACTTTCTGACAGCCTGTCCAATACAAGAACGGGACCACCGACTGTCTTAACCGTCGGTGGTCCCGTTCTCGTATTGCCGCTTTCTGGTGAAGGAATGGATTCCGCTGTCAGGGCATGGTAGATTCAAGTCTTCCGGATTCCTTTTTATGGAGATTGCCATGTCGACCAGGCCAATCATCAGACTAACCCAGGCTGAGTTCCGGCACGAATTTCTGGCTGGCGAGGTTTTGGCAATGACCCGGGCCAGTCGTAACCATAACCTGATTACCGTCAATGTTGCCGCGCCGCTCAGCGAGCAACTCCGCCGTCGTCAAAGCGAGGTGTATGCGAGCGATATGAGGGTGAAGATCTCTCCGCCGCGGCTCTATGCTTATCCGGATGTTATCGTTGTTTGTGGAACTCCGCGCTTTGAAGACGACGTCAATGACACCCTGCTCAATCCAACCATTCTGATCGAAGTACTCTCAAAATCGACCGAAGCCTATGACCGGGGACTGAAGTCTGAGTTGTATCGCGGACTGGAATCACTCCAGGAGCTTATCCTGATTGCCCAGAGTAAGCGTCACCTCAAACATTATCGCCGCCAGTCTGGCAATCGCTGGATCCTGACTGAAACGAACGATCCAGCCGGATCGATCGTTCTTGAATCGATCACCACTCAACTCACGGTTGCGCAGATCTACCTGAAAGTTGCGCTTGACCTGCCCACTTCTGCAGAATACGAGGGATATTTTGAAACAGTTGCTTCTCTTACTGCTTCTGGCTTCACCAGTCGCTGCCCAGGAACCCTACACCAGATCGATCAAGGTCGACCTTCTCCTGAAGACGAACAAAGATGAGGCTGGCCGTCCGGTCAGGTATCCGACCAACGGCACGGCGGAACTCGCCGCCTACCTCGTCGAGATTCCACCCGGCGAGACGACCGGATGGCACGTTCACCAGAACCCCAGTCTCGCCTACATCCTGCAGGGCGTGATCGATGTCGATTACGAGGACGGCCGCCACCACCAGTACAAGGCCGGCGATACCCTCGCCGAAGTGGTGGAGTTCAAACACAATGGAATCAACAAGGGCAAGGAACCCGTCCGCATCCTCCTCTTCGTCGCTGGCGAGCAGGGTACTCCGGTCTCGAAGCGGACCGACCCGCCAAAGTAGCCGGTTTCCATCCCGCTGTGATCAACTCTTCAGAGTCGGAAGGCCTGGGTGCGCGGGCCGCCGCCGCCCATCCC
>JBEAVZ010000264.1:0-2561 GCA_041160645.1 Acidobacteriota bacterium | reverse complement strand
GCTGTTGATACTGGCCGCATAAGCGGCTTTAGAGGTAAGGTGTCAGTTGATGGTGATCGTCACCTTGTTGGCGCTGAGAATCTTCCCGTCGCCATCATTGACCCGGATCGTGATTTCAAATGTCCCGGTTGCCGTCACCGGAAGTTCAATATTGATTTGGTCGAGTCCGGCGAAGCCCGGGGCTGTCCCAGTGTAGAGTACCTTCATCGGCTGGTCTCCAAGCAGCGCCTCAATGTGTTCGGCGACCCCATTCGACGCCTCGCCGTCCCCGTCCTCCATCTCACTCAAACCAGTGCCATAGAAGACGAGAAATAGTTTATCACCAGGTTGACGAACGATGGTCACCGGGACAATTGCTGCCTGGGTTGAATCGTAGCGCGCCAGCGGCTCATAGCTAAGTTCTCCGTTGGCCTTGACGCGCAAGAGTTGACCGGCTGGTGCGCCAAGACCTGAACCGTTGGCGGTAAAGATGCTCGGCGCAGCCTGATCGAGCGTCAGCCTTCCCTGGGCGACGACCTTCTCCTCACGCAGGACCGTCACCAGGGCGGTGCCGGGCAGGAGCTGGGTTGGCGCCTGGTAGTTGATCTGGGTCGGTGAGACATAGAATAGCCCCGCCGGCCGTCCATCGACCAGCACGGCGACACCGCCCAGACTCGTTGGAAGAGGCAGCGTGGTCGCAATCGCGACTGCCGGAGCAAGGTTAGCTCCGAAGCCGGCGATGATCGAGGAAGCAGCGTTACCAGTCTGGTAACTGCCGGCGTTGACCGAGATGAATGGATTGTAGGTCGTGAAGGATCCACCGGACTGGCTGCTGCTGACTTCGATGTAACGGGCATCGACTTCGCCATTTGGCAGTTCTGCGCCGGTAACGGAGACGAGGGAGCCTACTTCGATTCGGGTTCCTTCACGTTTGATCCGGGTCGAGCGGGTGACGTTCACTTTTCTTGTCCCGTCGATCGTCCATTGACCCAGATAATTGATCGTTTCCGGCAGAGCGGTCACTTGGCCCTTGAACTCGACATAGCTCGGTTCAGGGAGAGTGCCAGGGCCAGCGCCTGAGGTCGGTGTTGGGCGCGTTTCGATCCGGGTCGCCTTGATCGAGCCGCTGTCTCCGACATAACCCTTGACCTCGACATATCCCCCAACCTTGAGCTCCGCTCGTTCAGTCTCGATTCTGGTCGTCGCATCGACAATCACGCGGCGATTGGCTGAGCCCACTGACCATTCACCGAGATACTTTCCGTCGACGGGCGCCGGCAGACTCTTGATCTCACCATAGAATTCAATGTATCCATTGCTGGCCGTCTCCGTGCTCTTCCTGACCTCGATGACCAGGGCATCGAGAGGGGTCGTCGTCCCGGTGGAATTTGTGGTTGGTGCATTTCCAACCACCTCGACCAGCGCCCCGACGACCGGTTGGCCATCTTCCTGTTTGATCCTGGTTGTCGTGGTCACATTGACCGGTCGGCCGGCGACTGTCCAGAGACCAATCACTGTATTTCCGGACGGAAGTGCTTCGATCAGGCCAGTGAATCTGACGTAGCTTGAGACGGCGCCGCTCGCCCGCTTAACCTCGATCGATTTGGCTTCGAGCGTGCCGCCGGTCAGCGTGGTCACCTCAACCTCAACCAGTGCGCCGACCTGTGCCTGGCCATCCTCCTGATCGATCTTTGTCGTGGCCGTTACTCGAATCGTGCGCTCGCCGATCTTCCACAAACCAATGAGAGTTGAGCTGCCCGCGGCGGTCGAATCGGGGGTGATCGACGCGATCGTGCCCAGAAATCTGACGTAGCCCGGAGTGGTCGAATCTCCGGAAAGCTCGATGTAGGTCGCGGTGACCGATCCAGCGGCGTCGATCGTGCCGCGGACTTCAACCTTGGCGCCGATGGCGATGGTTCCGATCTCGCGGTTGATCCGTGTATTGGCCGTAACCATGATCGTGCGCCCGCTCACTCTCCACTCGCCGGTCGTTCCTCCCCCAGTCGGCAGCGCTTCGATTGTTCCCTCGAAGCTGATCTCTCCCGGGGTGGGGCCGCTGCTTCTTTTCACTTCAATCTCAGTCGCGGTAACCTTCCCGGACGAGTCCAGCACTCCCTTGATCTCGACTAGCGCGCCGATCATCGCTCGACCGTTCTCCTCTTTGATCCGGGTCTGGGTGGTCACCGTGATGGTTCGCCCACTGACGGTCCATTCACCAGGCCGAATCGGATCCGGGATCTGCTCGATCTGGCCGGTAAAATCGACCTCCCTCGCGCTTGAACTGTCCCGTTGGGTCTCGATCTCGGTGGCGGTGATCACCCGGTCTGCTCCCTCTCGACCGGTGGCGATGACACTTCTTCCAATCACTGGAGCCCCAGCCTCTTGTTTGATTCGGGTTAGGTCGGTGACATTGACCTGTCGACCGGCAATCGTCCAGAGGCCGATTCGTCCCGGCGTGCTTGGCAACGATTCGATTCGGCCACTCACCCGCGCTTCAGTGCCAGAGGGCGCGCCGTACTTGACCGATATCTTGACCGCCCCAATCTTTCCACCAGACTGACGGGTGCCCTCAATCTCAACAT
>JBEAVZ010000262.1:0-4700 GCA_041160645.1 Acidobacteriota bacterium | reverse complement strand
AGGGTAGCCAGGTCGTCAAAGGTGCGAATGTTGGCGAGCGGAAGAATGCCGATCAGCCGCTCATCGGCGTTGGCGCGGCGGGTCGCGTCGACGAGGGTCGTCAGCCGGCCCGCCGAGTCCTCAACGACGGCCGGAACGGGAGGCGGCGGAGCTACCGGAGCAGGCACGGCGGGGGGAAGTCCCATAATGATGTCGGGCAGCGTCTCGAGGGTCTTGTTGAGCTGGACCTTGATCGGTTCGCGGGTCGGGGTGATAACCACGAAACCGGCCAGGTAGGTCTCGACCGAGTAACGACCGAGCGGGAGCGTCGCCACAAGATAACGCCCTTCGGCATTGGTCAGCGTAGCCCGCTGATTGCCGTCATCAAGGTTGGTCACGCGCACCCGGACCCGCACGAGCGGATTTCCATTCTGGTCGATCACCCGGCCGGCAAGCGTGCCGGTGAGGGTATCGACAAGCACGAGGCGCCGGTCGAGTGTCGCCGCTGGCCGCTCTGTCACGGTCAGGGCCATTACGAATGGGGAACTTGTCGCCTGAAACAACGAAAAAAGGAGGAGAGTCGAGACCGGCCGGCCTTCAGCCGACCAGCGGACCAACCGGTTAACCAGCCGAGCGGCCAACGAGCCGGCCAATGTAATAATTTGCATAGGGTGTATGGCAATCTGACCGACAATTCAGGCTCACGATTGGGCGCCCCATTGCCCCGCAGTCACCAGCTGTCGGTTGTTCAACGTATCATCGATCGCCACGGGTGAAAGGAACGGGACACCACCCGGGGACAGACTACATTAAATGATGCAACTGTTACTGGACCAGTATCTCTATAAATATTCATCATAGCCTCCACTGTCGTATTGTCAACAATTATGCTCATCTGTCACCCTGTAATACAGTTGAACTTTCCGGTTGATCCCGACGTATTCCGGGCGTATAACGACTGGCAATGGGAGGAGGCGGCCTCACGGCACTGGAGACGCGCCGCCCCTCAATGGTCTCTGAATGGTCTCTGAATGGTTTTGTGAATAGTTTATTGAAGGAGGAGAAACTGATGTTCTGTCCACGATGTTCAGCGCCAATGGCCGCTGACGCGAAGTTCTGCAGCTCCTGTGGGGCCAATCTGGCGATGGGCGGCACTTTCAATACATCCGGCGCGGCTGGTGCGGCGAATCGGTCCGGCGGCGGTTCAGGAATCCTGATCGATGCGGATGGCCGGGGAATGGGGCGTGGGTACCGGTACGAGATCCAGCACGGCTCGGCATTTTCGCTGGCGGTTCTCAACCTGGAGGCCGAGCAGTCGATCCAGGCCGAGGCGGGCGCGATGGTCTCGATGTCCGGAAACGTCGAGTTGCAGTCGCAGATGAAGGGTGGACTGATGGGCGCGCTGAAGCGCGCTGTCGGCGGCGAATCGGCCTTTGTCTCAACCTTTACAGCCCGTCGTGGGCCGGGCGAGGTGACGCTGGCGCCAAGCACGCCGGGAGATATTGCCGCGCTGGAGATGCGCAATCAGCACTTCTTTGTGCAGTCGAGCTCATACCTGGCCGGTGACACGAGCCTGCAGGTCGATACCCGCTGGGGAGGGGCCAAGAGCTTCTTTGGCGGGGAGGGGCTCTTCGTGCTGCAGGTGAACGGAACAGGTCTGCTGCTGGTCTCGTCATTCGGGGCGATTCACCGCAAGTCGCTCGCCCCGGGTGAACGCTATGTGGTCGACACCGGGCATCTGGTCGCCTGGGAGGGGCATATGCCCTATGAACTGCGCAAGGCCTCCTCGGCCGGCTGGTTCCGGAGCCTCATCAGTGGTGAGGGGATCGTCGCCGAGTTCAGCGGCCCCGGGGAGATTCTGATCCAGACGAGGAATCTGGCGGCGTTTGCCGGGGTGCTCAAGCCATTCTTCACGACCCAGGGCAGCAGCGGCGGGGGGATCGGCAATATCTTTAACGATTAGTTTTTCGCGTTTAGATCGATTACGCGGCCGGTGTGGAAGTAGAAGTAGAAGTAGAAATAGAAGTGGAAATGGAAGTGGAGCGGCGGGGCGAGTCGGCAGACTGGTCCTCCCCGCTCCCTTCGTGTTTTCAGGGCAGACCCTGCCGCGGGTTGGGGGGCTTACAGAGAGGTGAAGGTGGCCTCGCCGGCGATGGCGTCTTTGAGGAGTTCGAGATACTGCTGATGGGTCAGGTCGATGGCGCCGAAGAAGGTGATGTGGGGGGTGCGCATCTGGACATCGAGCAGAGTGAAGCCACGGTGACGGAGGCGTTCGACGAGCGCGACGAGGGCGATCTGTGAGGCCGAGGGGATGCGGCTGAACATCGATTCACCGAAGAAGGCACGGCGGAGGGCGATGCCGTAGAGACCGCCAACGAGCCCGTCGGCGGTCCAGACCTCGACCGAGTGGGCGAAGCCGCGGTGGTAGAGTTCCATGTAGAGGTCGATCATCTCCTCGCTCAGCCAGACCTCACGATCCGGCACCTCACGGTGGCGGGCGCAGGCGCGGATGACCGTCTCAAAGTCGGAGTCGATGCGGATCTGGTAGTCGAGGCGTTTCATCGTCTTGCGCAGTGAGCGCCGGATGGAGAATCGTTCATCGAGCGGGAGGATCGTTCGTGGTTCGGCCATGAACCATTCGATGCGCTCACCGCGCCCGACGGCCATCGGAAAGAAGCCCGAGAGGTAGGCAGAGATGACCTGTTCGGGAGTAACTCTTTCTTCATCAAGCGGGCTTTCTGATCTCATGACAATCTCACTTTACCATAATCGAAGGAGCGTCGGTCAAGATTCCGCAGAGCTGGGAGTGGCCGGGGATTCGTGCTATCTTCTCCGGCAGTTGGTGGAGCTGTAAAACCTGAAGTCAGCAAGGAGAGAGTTCAAGATGAACGGAAATTATGGGTTGGTCTGCGCGCGGAGAGGCCTGCTGTTTCTGGCGCTTTTGGCGATCCTGAGCGGGATCGGAAGTCCGGCGTTTGATGGTGGCAGGGTTGGGGCGCAGACGGCGGGGCGCTCACTCGAGATCAGTTATCGGCTGGCCTTCCCTCAACCGCACACGCATCTTTATGAAGTGACGCTGACGATTGGTCAGGTGACGCGTGGCGAGGTCGACGTGAGCATGCCGACCTGGACGCCGGGATCATACCTGCAGCGCGAGTTCGCGCGCCACGTCCAGGACTTTGCGGCGAGCGACGCGAATGGCCAGCCGCTGCGCTGGACGAAGGTCGACAAGGCAACCTGGCGGGTGACGAGCGGCGCCAGTGTGGGGAGTCCGCGGACGGTGAAGGTCTTCTACCGGGTCTACTCCAACGAGCTGGCGACCCAGACGAGCCACCTCGATGCCGATCATGCCTATTTCAATGGGACCTCGATCTTTATGTACGTTCAGGGGGCAAAGGATCAGCCGCACCGGGTCAGGTTTGAGCCACCGGCCGGCTGGCAGGTGACCACTCCGCTCGGTCTGGCGCCAGAGGCGGATGGCTACTTCACCGCGCCCAGCTACGACGTGCTGGCCGACTCGCCAACCGAGATTGGCACCCACAAACTGCTGACCTTCAATGTGCGGAACAAGGTCCACCGGGTCTCGATCTACGGCCGCTTCCAGTTCGACGAGAAGCGGCTCACCGACGACCTGGCAAAGATCGTCGAAGAGAACGCCAGACTCTTCGGGAACCTGCCCTATGAGCACTACCAGTTCCTGATCGCCGTTCAGCCGGGGATTGGCGGAGGAACGGAGCACATCAACTCCAACATCAGCATGACCTCACCGGAGGCCTTCACGAGCGAGGCGGGTTACCGCCGTTTTCTGGGTCTCGAGTCGCACGAGTTCTTCCACACCTGGAATGTGAAACGGCTGCGGCCGGTCGCGCTGGGCCCCTTCGACTACCAGCGCGAGAACTACACGCGCGGACTCTGGGTCGCGGAGGGGATAACCAGCTACTACGGCGATCTGATCCTGCGCCGGGCGGGAATAATCAGTGCGGCGGAGTATCTGGGTGGACTGTCTGGGGTGGTAGCGGGTTACGAGTCGCAGCCGGGGCGTTTGAAGCAGAGCGCCGAGGTCTCGAGTTTCGACACGTGGATCGAGCAGTACCGGCCGGACGAGCACTCGATCAACACGGCCATGAGCTACTACACGAAGGGGGAGCTGCTCGGACTGGTCTTTGATCTGGAGATCCGGTCACGAACGAAGGGCGCGCGGTCGCTTGACGACGTGATGCGGAAGCTGATGGAGAACCATGGGCTGCCGAAGCCGGGATTCACCGATGCGCAGCTGAAGGCGACCTTCGAGGAGGTGGCGGGGACCGATCTGACCGACTTCTGGAATCGTTATGTGGCGGGGGTTGAGGAGCTCGACTTCGACGCCTACCTGCGGAAGGTGGGGCTGAGCCTGCAGAAGAACTGGCAGCCGGGCACGCCGTTCGCGAACAGCCGCACGGAGAAGCCGGGCACGCTTGGCATCCGCTTCCGGCCAGCGGCCGCGCAGAGCGACCGCGTCGTAATCAGCAATGTCATTGCCGGTCTGCCGGGTTTTGAGGGTGGATTGAACAGTGGCGATGAGCTGGTCTCGATCGATGGGCTGCGGATCGACGCGGGAAACGCGGCGCGGCGGATCAACGATCTGCGGGCCGGGCAGCGGGTGACGGTGACGGTCTTCCGGCGGGAGCAGCTGCGGACATTCGAGCTGACGGCAGCGCTGAAGCCGTTCGACCGCTATCTGA
>JBEAVZ010000227.1:0-3698 GCA_041160645.1 Acidobacteriota bacterium | reverse complement strand
GACTCGGTCTCGAGCGGTTCGAGACGATGCTCAGTCACGCCGAGTCGGGCAGCCACCACCCCCACCAGGTCATCCAGATCGACCGGGCCGCCGAGCTGCCGGAAGAGCTCGGTCAGTAAGGCGACCAGCCGGGGCCCCCGGACGACTCCGGCAGTCAGGCCGGCGGAGGATGTCCCGGTCAGTTCCAGGGAGATCTCCAGTGCCGCGACCCGGTCGGGATCGAGACTGACCACCCCTGAGCCCTGCCACTCCCGCCGCCCGCAGAGCTGCCGGCCGCCCTCCTCGCGCCAGAGCCCGAACTCTGACTGCCGCTCGAGCAGATCCCGCAACCGGTCGCGCAACCTTGTCCGCTCGGGATACTTGGTGCGCAGATAGTCGTTGCAGCCATTGATCGCTACCCGCTGTGCATACTGTCGAAAATCGACGATTCCGGGTGGCCGGCGTTGATCGACCAGCCGCCGGAGCGCGGAGACAAGCCGGGCGAGGATATCGTGATAGAGATCCTCGGCATCGGGATTGGTCGGACTCGTCCCTCGCTCGGAGATATAAAAGTGGAGCCGGTAACGGATCGTCCGGCGGACCACCGGAGCCGCCTCCTCGAGGATCAGGCGCTCCAAGAGATCGGTATGCTCATCGGCCTGCCCCGCTTGCCAGATCTGGAGATATGCGAGCAGCGTGTTGTCCATCCTCCTCCATCGCTATCCAGCGCCATCGGGAATCGGCTCCTCTGCCGGTCAACCCCTTCGGCCGGCGTCGATCCGGCCCGGCAACACGGGGAGGGCTCCGGGACAACCCCACCCGACCGCGATTCTTACCACTAGACTCTTCGGGCAGACTCTTCGCGCAGACTCTTCGCGCAGACTCTTCGCGGCGGGCGGCGGCTCCACCAGAGGGGCCGGTGAAGGACATTTGTCGACTCGATCTTCCAGTTAAATCCACTTGGCACCTGATTAAGGCCAATTGCCAGCCTGGTTCTGCCCCAGTCCGGCCCCTTTCCGGCCCAAATGGCCTCTTCAGTCCACTCAATATCCATCCAGGTGATCCTTATCCATTTAATTCCCATCCATCCATTCACTTAAAGACGGGATTTCCATCCAACAATTCCCTCCCCCCCAAACTTTTTATCGACATCTTGACGAGCAGCAGCCTCCCGGCCTGGCAAGGAGGCCGGGGAGAGTGGGGAGAGTACTGGCCGGGACAGGGTGAAGCAGGCGCAGGGAGGAATCAGGCATAAAAAAGACCGGTTGGCGGCGCGTCAAACGCCACCAACCGGTCTGGTGAGAGCAGATCAGAGGTCAGAATCAGGCGCTGGCGGCGTCTATCTTGTCGGGTGCAAAACCGAGGTCGACGATGGCCTGGGCCGCCTTCTTGACGTTGAACTTGCCTTCGCGGGCCAGCTTCGAGAGTGCGGCGGCGACGATCGCCTCGGCGCTGATCTCGAAGTGGTGGCGGAGGTGCGGTCGATCCTCGCTGCGCCCAAAACCATCGGTTCCGAGCGAGACAAGCCGACTGCCGAGCCACGGCGCGAGCTGATCAGGCACGATCTTCATATAGTCGGTCGAGGCGATGATCGGCCCCTCGGCATTGCCGAGAGCCTGGAGGATGTAGGGCTGCAGCTCGGGAGCGGTCGGGTTGAGCCGGTTGAGCCGGTCGACCCGGAGCGCGTCACGACGCAGTTCGTTGTAGCTGGTGACGCTCCAGACATCCGCGTGGATCTTGAACTGTTCAGCAAGGATCTGCTGGGCCCGGAGCGCCTCGGGAAGCATTGGACCGCTGCCGAAGAGCTGCACCTTGGCCTTGCCGGCGCCGGGCTTCAGCTTGTAGATGCCGCGGATGATTCCCTCGCTGACGCCATCCGGCATCGGCGGCTGGATGTAGTTCTCATTGTAGAGGGTGATGTAGTAGAAGAGGTCTTCGTGTTCACCATACATTCGGCGGAGACCATCCTGAACGATCACGGCGATCTCATAGGCGTAGGCCGGATCGTAGGCGGCGCAGGTCGGGACGGTGCTCGCAAGGACGTGGCTATGACCATCCTGGTGCTGGAGCCCCTCGCCATTGAGCGTCGTCCGGCCAGCGGTCGCGCCGCAGAGGAAACCCTTGCCGCGCGAGTCGGCAAAGGCCCAGATGAAGTCGCCGACGCGCTGGAACCCAAACATCGAGTAGAAGATATAGAACGGGATCATCTCGACGCTGTAGTTGGCGTAGGCGGTGCCAGCAGCAGTGAATGAGGCCATCGAACCAGCCTCGGTGATTCCCTCCTCGAGGATCTGCCCCTCTTTCGACTCCTTGTAGTAGAGGAACATGTCGGAATCGTGCGGCTCATAGAGCTGTCCCTGGCTGGCATAGATGCCGACCTGGCGGAAGAGCGACTCCATTCCGAAGGTTCGGGCCTCGTCGGGAATGATCGGCACAATCCGCTTGCCAAGCTCCTTGTTCTTGGTCAGGAGCTGGGTCAGCACGCGAACCATGGCCATGGTCGTCGAGACCTCACGGCCCGGTGATCCGTCGGTCTGCTCCTTGAAGAACTCGAGCGCGGGGATGGAGAGCGACTCCTTGTCGAACTCCCGCTTCGGATAGTATCCGCCGAGAGCCTGCCGCCGCTCGTGGAGGTAGATCACCTCGCGGCTGTTGGCGGCTGGCACATAGATCTTTGCGGCAATCGCATCCTGCTCGGAGATCGGCAGGTCGAAACGCTTCGTGAAATTGACCAGGTCGGTCTCGTCGAGCTTCTTCGACTGGTGGGCAAGGTTGCGCCCCTCGCCGCCGGACGGGCCAAGTCCATAGCCCTTGATCGTCTTGGCGAGAATGACCGTCGGCTGGCCGCGGTGCTCGTAGGCGCGCTTGTAGGCGTTGTAGACCTTGAGCGAGTCGTGGCCGCCGCGCCGCAGATTCCAGAGGTCCTCATCGCTCCAGTCTTTAACCAGCTCAAGCAGCTCCGGATACTTGCCGAAGAACTTCTCGCGCAGGTAGGCGCCATCACGGGTGCGGAAGCTCTGGTACTCGCCGTCGACGCACTCCGCCATGCGCTTCAGCAGAAGCCCGTTCTTGTCACGCTCGAAGAGCGGATCCCAGACGCGACCCCAGAGACACTTGACGACGTTCCAGCCGGCGCCGCGGAAGGCGGCCTCGAGCTCGGTGACAATCTGGCCATTTCCGCGAACCGGGCCGTCGAGTCGCTGCAGGTTGCAGTTGACGACAAAAATCAGGTTGTCGAGCCGCTCACGCGCGGCGAGGGTCAGCGAACCCATCGACTCCGGCTCATCCATCTCCCCATCGCCGAGGAAGGCCCAGACCTTGCGGTCGGTCGCCGGGATGAGGCCGCGGTTCTCGAGGTAACGCATGAAGCGGGCCTGATAGATCGAATTGAGGGAGGTCAGCCCCATCGAGACGGTTGGGAACCGCCAGAAATCGGGCATCAGCCAGGGATGGGGATATGAAGACAGACCCGGCGTATCACGCAGCTCGTGCCGGAAGTTGGCGAGATGCGCCTCATTGAGTCGGCCTTCAAGGAAGGCCCGGGAGTAGATGCCGGGTGAGGCGTGGCCCTGGAAATAGACGTGGTCGCCCGGGAGATGCTGGCCGTCCGGTCCGGGGATGCTCCCGCGGAAGAAGTGGTTGAACCCAACTTCCATAAGGGTCGCCACCGAGGCGTAGGTCGCAATATGACCGCCTATGCCGGCATCTTTTTTGTTCTG
>JBEAVZ010000169.1:0-3363 GCA_041160645.1 Acidobacteriota bacterium | reverse complement strand
TGATGTTGCGCTACCAGCCTGATCTGGTGCATACGCACAAGGCCAAGGCTGGCGCCGTCGGCCGCCTCGCCGCCTTCGTATATGGGCTGATCTCGGGAAGAACCTGCCGGGTGGTTCACATCTTTCACGGCCACATCTTTCACAGTTACTATGGCAGAGTTAAAACAAGGATCTTTATTCTCATCGAGCAGCTGCTGGCCAGACTGGCGACCGATCGTATTCTGACGATCAGCCGGCAACAGCGCGAGGAGATTGGCGAAGAGTTCGGGGTTGGCTCACCTGATCAACACGAAGTCATCGCGTATGGGCTTGATTTCACGGCGCCCAGTGGCCCCTCGCTCCACTCCATTCTTGACCTTGCCGAAGATGTTCCGGTGATCGGACTGGTCGGACGTCTGTGTGAGGTGAAGAACCATGAGATGTTTATCGAGTCGGCCGCGATCCTTCAAGAGCGTGGGGTTTCAGTGGTCATGGCGATCATTGGAGACGGCCACCTTCGTCCACAACTCGAGAAGCTGGTCGAGCAGCGCGGTTTGCAGGAGATGGTTCGATTCACCGGATTCCGTGACGACGTCATGAATCTCTACCGTGACCTCTCCATCGCGGCGATCACCTCACTCAACGAGGGGACCCCCTTCACCCTGATCGAAGCCATGAACTTTGGCGTCCCGGTTGCCGCGACCGCTGTTGGAGGCGTGATCGATTTGATGGGCTCCCGGCTCGAGAATCGACCGGCGATTGAGCGGGTCGATTTCTGGGCCAATGGAGTGACGGTGCCGCGCCGGGATGTCATCGCCTTTGCCGATGCCGTTCAATACCTGCTTGAAAACCCAACCGTGAGAAGTGAGATGGGTGAGAATGCGGCCCGTTTCTGTCACGCCCACTATTCCAATGAAAGGTTCATT
Organism: Acidobacteriota bacterium; assembly: GCA_041160645.1. Classification (GTDB taxonomy): domain Bacteria; phylum Acidobacteriota; class Blastocatellia; order RBC074; family RBC074; genus CAIOZW01. The sequence continues at coordinate 2,458 of JBEAVZ010000169.1, read as the reverse complement.
CGGGACATCTCTGAACTTTATAGACGTCTCCTGACCTAGTTGAACGACCAGCGCTGAATTTCCAGCAAGACAAGGAGCAATGATGAGGGTACTTATAACAGGAGGAGCGGGATTTATCGGCTCACATCTGGCCGACGCCCACCTCGACCGGGGGGATGATGTCTATGTCATCGATGACCTCTCCACCGGCTCGATGAAGAACATCGAACATCTGAAGGGGAGAGCCGGCTTTCATTACCACCTCGACTCGATCACCAATCAGCATTTGACGGCAGAGCTGGTGGATCTCGCCGATCAGATCTACCATCTCGCGGCTGCCGTTGGCGTGCGCCTGATTGTCGAAAGTCCGGTCAGGACAATCGAAACCAACATCCGGGGAACAGAGATAGTGCTGCACCACGCCGCCAAAAAGCGAAAGAGGGTGCTCATCACCTCGACCTCAGAGGTCTACGGAAAAACGGTCAAGGTTCCTTTTCACGAAGATGATGACCTGGTGATGGGGGCGACCAACAAGGGGCGATGGAGTTACGCCTGCTCAAAGGCGATCGATGAGTTTCTGGCGATTGCCTACTGGAAAGAGAAGCAGGTTCCAACTGTCATTGCCCGGCTCTTCAACACCGTTGGGCCACGCCAAACCGGGCAATATGGGATGGTCATTCCCAATTTCGTCGACCAGGCCCTCGAGGGGCGCCCCATCACCATCTACGGCGACGGGACGCAAAGCCGCTGCTTTACTCACGTCAGAGATGTGGTTGGCGCCCTGATGAGGCTGATCGAGCACCGGGACGCGGTTGGTGATGTCTACAACATTGGCGGGACTGCGGAAGTGACCATTGCCCAGCTTGCGGAGCGGATCAAGACCCTGACCGGGTCCGACTCGCCGATCGTCCGCATTCCCTATGACGAGGCCTATGAGGGTGGATTTGAAGACATGCAGCGGCGAGTTCCCAGCATTGAGAAGATCGCCAAACTGATTGGATATCAACCCTCCTACTCACTCGATCAGATCCTCAATAGCGTCATTGAATTTCGACGCGGACTGGCCTAAAAGTTGACGTCACCAGGTCTTTAATTAATAATTGGGGTGATTAAGATTAGACTTGCCAGATCAAACCGGCTCCGCGCAGAGATGCCAAAGCAGGGATCCTTGACCAGAGATGCCCGATTAAGCGCTGCCCGATTATGCGCTGCCCGATTGGACACACACACCATTTACCAGACTGAAATTATAATATCGTGTAACCTGCCATTGAGACTGGCCAATCGGACGGACATTGTTGATGAAGAATGCCAATTTTTTTCTGGGAATTGCGGCGCTGAGCCTCATCTTGACGCTTTTTACCAGAGCTGGAGCACGACGACTCGGAGTGATTGCCGCCCCACGGAAGGATCGCTGGCACGTCGCGCCGACCGCGCTGCTCGGGGGCCTCGCCATCTATGCAACCTTCATGGCGGCCGTCTTCCTCTTCTACCCTGATCTGTCGGCGATCAAGCGGCTCCTTCTCGCCGGCACGCTCCTCTTTTTTGTCGGACTCATCGATGACCTCATTCAAATCAAGCCATACATCAAACTGGCAGCTCAACTGGTGGCCGCCTCGGCGCTCATCTTTAGTGGCCACTATCTGCCCTGGACCCAGATCCCGCTGCTCGATTATCTGATCACTTTTATCTGGCTTGTCGGCATCACCAATGCCATCAACATGCTCGATAACATGGATGGGTTGGCCGCCGGAATCTCGGTCATCGCCTGCGTCTTTCTCTTCATCAACTTTCAATTGAACGGTCAAAATGGGCTGAGCTTCCTCCCCCTGATCATGGCGGCGTCGATTGCCGGATTCCTTATCCTCAACTTCAATCCGGCCTCGATATTTATGGGCGATTGTGGGTCGATGTTCATCGGTTTCAGCATCGCGGGGATGGCCCTTTTTAGTGTCGAGCAACGGACCCGGAATCTGGCCGCCGTGCTGGCGACACCTGTCCTGATCATGCTCATGCCCATCTTTGACACGACCATCGTCACGATCGCCCGGAAACTTAATGGTCGTCCGGTTTCACAGGGCGGGCGGGACCATACCTCGCATCGTCTCGTGGCCCTCGGAATGTCGGACCGTCGCGCCGTCCTCACGCTCTATGCCATCTCAATCATTGCCGGCGGGCTGGCGATCCTGGTTCGCGATCTGCCCATCGGAGTTGGCGTCGCCATCATCGCCGGTTCCGTCCTGACTATCATTTTTCTCGGTTTCTACCTGGGTAAGGTCGGTGTCTATGAGGAGACCGAGGCTCCGGCAGGTACCCTGATCAGAAAGATCTCCTCCCACCCCTACCGCCGCCGACTGGTCGAGGTCCTGATCGACTTCATCCTCATCGGACTCTGTTACTATGTCTCATACCTGTTGCGCTTTGACGGGGAACTCCCCGAGCCGCAATTCGCCATCTTCCTGCGCACGCTGCCCTATAT
>JBEAVZ010000148.1:0-3039 GCA_041160645.1 Acidobacteriota bacterium | reverse complement strand
ATATCCGGCAGTCGAACTTCCCACGATTCTGGCAACTTGGTTTCAAGTTCCTCTTCTAGGGAGATCCGCGACAGTTGGATCCAGATCGGGAGTGGCGAGAGGTTGATCCTCTCGCCACACCCGCACATGATAATAGTCACTTGATAATAGTCACTTGATAATTGTCTATTGACAATCAACCAGCTGAACCGGCGCGGCGGTATCAGCCACCTCAGGGGAATACAGATGACAATCGCAATACGGATCGCTCTCTTCCTGCTGCTGGGCCTTGGAGTCCTGGTGGTCGGAGTGCTCTATTCAGGCTCGTCGGCTGATGCCGCCGGCCCATTACCGATCAGATTGGAGCGCCATCTGGCCGTGCCCATGCGCGATGGTGTCAAGCTCTATGGGGACCTCTACCGTCCCCGGGCCGAGGGCAAGTACCCGGTGCTGATCGTCCGGACACCCTATGGTGTGCAGCGTGACGGCGTGCACGAGACGATGATGAAGTTTGCCCAGAATGGATATGCCGTCTTCATTCAGGACACGCGCGGACGTTACGAGAGCGAAGGGAAGTGGGAGCCATTCCGGACCGAGGCCGAGGATGGTTTCGACACCATTGAGTGGGCCGCCAAACAGCCGTGGTCGAATGGCAAGGTCGCTACCCAGGGTGGCTCGTATCTGGGCCATGTCCAGTGGCGGGCCGGCAGCCTCACCCCGCCCAGCCTGGTCGCCATGTTCCCGGCGGTCGCTTCGACCAACATCTATGCCAACTGGATTACGCTTGGCGGCGCCAATCGTCTCTCCTTCAACTATGGCTGGGGCGTCGTGCGGATGCCGCACCGAATCATGCTGCCGCAGTACTGGCACAGCGAGCCCTACTCACCCGTCGAGTTGAAGTATGAGACGATCCTCAATCACCTTCCGCTCATGGATGGCGATCTCGAGAGCGCGGGCGGGGTTGTTCAGCACTATCGTGACTGGCTTGCCCATCCCGACTACGATGAGTACTGGCGCTCGATCAGTGATGAAGAGCGGTTTGGCAACGTCAAGGTGCCGGTCTTCACGAGCGGCGGCTGGTTCGACATCTTTGTGCAGGGGACGATCAACGGTTACGTCGGGATGAAGAACCACGGCGGTTCAGAGAAGGCCCGGCGTGAATCGCGCATGATCATTGGCGCCTGGGGGCATGGACCGAGCCAGAAGTTTGGTGATGTCGACTTCGGACCGATCAACAACCGCAACCAGTTCGAGACCGAACTGCGCTGGTTCGACCATCAGGTGAAGGGAATCCGCAACGGACTGGAGAATCAACCACCGGTCGGATCTTCTACATGGGGGTCAACCAGTGGCAGCACGAGCAGGACTGGCCGATTCCGGGAACGAAGTACACCCCGTTCTATCTTTCGAGCGGCGGGCAGGCCAACACGCCGGCCGGCAATGGTCGGTTGGTTATGGCCAGGCCCGATGGCGCGGCGAGCGATCAGTACCGGTATGATCCGAACGATCCGGTCCCGACGCTCGGCGGCAACAACTGCTGTGGCACCCCGACCCAGGCCGGACCGAAGGATCAGCGTCCACTGGCCAACCGCAAGGATATTCTGGTCTATACCAGTGAGCCGCTCAAAGAGTCGCTGGCGATTGCTGGTCCGGTGAAGATGAAGCTCTTCGCGGCCACTGATGGTCCGGATACCGACTGGGTGGTCAAGCTGATCGATGTCCGCCCGGATGGCTTTGCGGTCAATGTTTGCGAAGGTATTCTCCGTGCCCGTTACCGCCAGGGAACCTCGAAACCCGAGCTGCTGACACCCAACAAGGCCTATGAGTTCGAGGTCGATCTGGTCGGGACAGCCAATGTCTTTCTACCTGGTCACCGGATTCGCGTCGATGTGACAAGCAGCCATTTCCCCCAGTTTGATCGGAATCCGAATACTGGGGAGCCTTTTGGGCGCTCGGCAAAGGTCAGGGTCGCATCCCAGACCATCTTCCACTCGGCCGATCGGGCTTCGCATATCGTGCTGCCGGTGGTGCCGGTACCGAAGAAGAGATAACCATCTGTCTCTGATATACAAAGGGGATGGGGCACCGCCCCATCCCTGAAATTGGTCTAGCAGTGTCTGGTTTGTTAACTTAAACAACTTACTTAACTTAGCTACTGGTCGTTCAATTCTGACACGATCTTGCCGCTGACAAACTATCCGTTGCCTGGAATAGACAACCGGGACAACAACTGGAGAGATAATCATATGAGAAATAAGGCGACAAAACTGGGCAGGCCATTGGTCTGGTTGCTGCTCACAATTGTCCTCAGTCTGGCGCCTGCGGCGATGGCGCAGACAACTTCGACGACAATTCTTGGTGTGGTGGCCGATTCGACTGGAGCCGTGATTAACGGGGCCAAGGTGACGATCACCAATACCAGTACCCAGGTCAGCCGTGAGGTTGTCTCGGGATCGACGGGAGACTACACCTTCCCACTGGTCGATGTCGGGGTCTACGATGTGACCGTTGACGCGCAGGGCTTCAAGACCGAGATTCGGCGAAGCGTCATTGTCAACATCAACGAGAAGGTGCGCGTCGACTTTGCGCTCCAGGTTGGTGCGGCGACCGACCGGGTCGAGGTGACGGCCGAGGGCGCAACGCTGCGCACCGACGACGCGACGCTCGGTCAGACGATCGAGCAGCGGCGGGTCGAGGAGCTTCCGCTCAACAACCGGAACATCGGTGCGCTGGCGATCCTCCAGCCGGGTGTCCAGTATGGTCCGCGCAGCGGAACGGACGGTCAGGGTTTTGGCCAGCGCCAGGGTTCGCACGGTATCCCGATTCCGGGTATCGGGCTCTCCTTCGTCGCCAATGGTCAGCGTGAGACCAACCAGCACGCGACCCTCGATGGCGTCGTCGCAACCGAGGCGCGTGTCAATACGGTTCCCTTCAGCCCCTCGGTCGAGGCGATCGCTGAGTTCAAGGTTCTCTCCGGCAGCTACTCGGCTGAGTATGGATTCAACGCCGGCGCGCAGACGGTCATCGTCACCCGCTCTGGCGGCAACGAGTTCCATGGGT
>JBEAVZ010000117.1:0-4031 GCA_041160645.1 Acidobacteriota bacterium | reverse complement strand
CTTCTTTCTCGCCCTGGTCAGCCTGGTTCCCCACGCCCGACTAAAAATTCTGACCGCCGCCCCAGCCGGTGAAACCTCGACCCGACTCCGCCAAATTGGTCTGGATCCGACCCAGTTCGATCTTCAATCTGTCTCACCGGAGCTTGTGCCGCAAATCCTTGCAAACGCGGCGGTTGGCATCTCTTTTCGCAAGCCAACCTTCTCCCAGATTGCCGCTTCGCCAACGAAGGTTCCTGAGTACCTCATGGCTGGCCTTCCTGTCATCTCAAATGCCGGAATTGGAGATACTGATCAGATCCTGCAGTCAGAGCGGGTGGGAATTGTCATCAGTGAACTCAATCAGGAAGGTTATCGACGCGCCGCTCGACAACTGCTCGAGTTGTGGCAAGATCCTGATCTGCGCCACCGGTGCCGTTCGGTCGCGCTCCGTCGGTTTGCTCTAAATGAGGTCGGCGGTCGGCTCTACGGTGAGGCCTATCGTCAGATCGATCTGACTCGTCAACAATCCGATAACTGAAGACAACCGCCCGCTACCCCGGTCGGGGCCAAGTGACACGATGGGTAATAATCAAAGTGATCTGATTCCTGGTCTGCTCTTCTTTCTGGTTCTCCTCGGTCTGGGGCTGTGGATGATCTCACAGACCCGCACCCACATCCAGACCAGATCCTTCCAGCTCAAGCTGTTCTTGATCGCCATGCTGGTCAGATTTCTGGCGGCGCTTGCCATCTACGAGTTTGGCCTCTCGAATGTCATCGGTGATGAAGACAGCAGTGGGTACTTTCTTGGACGCTACTATGGCGGACTCTGGATCGGACAGAACCGCTCCTTTCTGGAACTGCCATCACTCTGGGCGCCCGCCTTCGAAGAGCATCATCGGGGCTACTACTATCTGGTTGGAACGCTCTTCTTTCTCACTGGCTGGACGGGCAGAATTCCCCCGGCGGCCCTCAACTGCTTCTTCGGGGCCATGACGGTCGTCTTCACCTACCGGATCTCCCGCAGCCTCTTCTCGAACTGGACCTCGGTCAGGGTTGGCTGGCTCGTCTGTTTCATTCCCTCGATGATCATCTGGTCCTGCCAGACTTTGAAGGAACCGGTCGTCATCTTTATGGAGACGGTGGCCCTCTACTCTTGTATTCGGCTCCGCCAGGCCGGGTTTGACCTTAAGTACATCCTGCTCTGCATTGCGGCGATGTTCCTCCTCTATCCCTTCAGATTTTATGCGAGTCTGGTTACCGGACTCGCGATCTTCGTCACCTTTCTCCTCCCTGAGCTTGGCAAACGGGCCGGTTCAGCCCGTTTTGCCGGCTTAGCCATTGTCATCCTGGTTGTTCCGCTCGCCATCTCCTCCGGGTTGGCGGCCCGCAGTGAGTCACAGATCGAACAGTTCGATATCGATCGCATTCAACAGTTTCGCGTCGATATTGCCCGTGGCCAGGGATCCGGCGTCGAGTCGAATTTCGATATGAAAACACCGGCCGGCTTTACTCTTGCGACCGCGATCGGGGCGCTTCACCTCTTGCTCGCCCCATTCCCCTGGCAACTTGGGGGCAGTCTCCGCATGGTCTTTACCTTTCCGGAGATGCTGCTCTGGTGGTGGCTCTTCTTTGCCGGCTTGCTCCCGGGACTGTGGTATGCCATCAGGAATCGACTCTTTGAGGTCATGCCAGCGCTTGTCTTCATCTTCATTCTTGGCCTCCTCTACAGTATGACCTTTGGCAATGTCGGCCTCGTCTTTCGCCAACGGGCGCAGATCCTGCCCTGGCTGCTCATCTTTACGGTCCTTGGATTTGAAATCAGAAAACTCAAGAAGCTCAATAACTTTGGGTTTCGCTCCTATCGTCCGGGTGTCACTCTGACTCCGCGCCACTGACAGAAGTGAAAGAGATTCGCCTTCTCATCTTAACTCCAAATCCCGTCGAGTCGGCCTCAACCAGATACCGCATCGCCCAGTACCTGCCATGTCTGGCGAGCGCGGGGATCACCGGGACCATCGCGCCTTTCATATCGACGGAGCTCTTCCAGGAGATCTATCGCCCTGGCCTCACCGCACGCAAGCTCGTTAAGCTGCTCGACGCGATCCGCCAGCGCTTTCAGATTCTCCTCACCAGCGGGGACTACGAGGCCGTCTTCATCTCTCGCGAGATCATGACCCTCGGCCCACCGCTGCTCGAATGGCTTTTCGCCAAGGTTGCCAGGCTCCCGCTCATCTTTGATTTTGATGACGCGACCTGGGTTCCTTATTCAAGTCCCACCTATGGCAACCTGGTCAAATTGATCAAACCTCCCTCGAAGACTTCCCAAATCATCGGTTACAGCAGCGCGGTCATCGCCGGCAATGGCCACCTCGCCGCCTATGCCTCCCAGTACAATCCGCGGGTCACCATCATCCCCACCGTGGTCGATCCGACGCTCTTTCACCCCCACCACCGTCAGACTGATCCACGTAATCTGCCAGTTGTGGGTTGGATTGGCTCGCATTCAACGGCCCAATACTTGCGTCTGATAATGCCAGCCCTTGCCAGTGTCGGGAGGCGGCATCCATTTATTTTCCGCGTTATTGGGGCGGGGAGGGAGATTTCGTTAGAAGGGGGCAGGGTTGAGAACCGCTCCTGGCACATGGAGCGAGAGTTCGCGGATTTTTGTGACCTGGACATTGGGGTCTATCCGATCATCGCGGACGAGTGGTCGGCGGGTAAATGCGCCTTTAAAGCGATCCAGTATCAGGCGGCAGGTGTAGCCTGCGTCGCCTCAGCGGTGGGGATGAATCGGGAGGTGATCGATTCGGGCCGCAATGGCATTCTGGTGGAGGACGAGGAAGAGTGGATGACGGCGCTCGAATACCTGTTGACCCGCCCGGACATCCGTCGACAAATGGGGGAGGTCGGTCGGGAGTCGGTAATTCGTCATTATTCACTTCAGGTTCATGCGCCAAGAATGGTTGAAGTGATCCAGCGGGTGGTTGGTCAGCGTGCGCGCAGGCCGGCTTGAAGGCCGCCCTGCTGCCAGATGAACAGAAGTGAGCAGAGATGAGCAGACGAGAGAAAGAGGGAAGATGCGCAGACGAATCCGGGTCCTAGTTCTGGCGTTGGTCGCCCTGGGGCCAGCCTGGTTGAAGTTGCTGGTCTACCGCCGGTGCTTTGGGTATCGGATTGGGAAGGATGTCCGGATCGGAGTGGCGGTTCTCGATTGTCAAAGTCTGGCCATTGGAGAAGGCGCGAGGATAGGACATGGCAGCGCCTTCTGGCGTTGTGGAGAGGTCGTTATTGGTCAGAAGGTCGACATCGGGTACCTCAATCTCTTTCGGGGAGGGAAGCGTATTCAGCTTGATGATTATGCGATGTTGCTGCGGAGCAATGTCATCAACGCGATTATTGAACCACATTTCCAGAGAGAGCCACGGTCTTGCTTCCGTCTTGGTTACGGCTCAGTGATCACGGCTGAGCACCGGATCGACTTTACGGAAGAGGTCTCGATCGGGAGTCGGACGATACTCGGGGGGCGCAACTCATCGATCTGGACGCACAACCGGAGGAACGGAGAGCCGGTGACAATTGGCGACTCCTGCTATGTTGGTTCGGAGATCAGAATGGCCCCTGGTTCATCGATCCCCTCGAGGTCGATTGTTGGGCTTGGCTCGGTTGTCACTTCGAAACTGGATCTGGAGGGTTACCTGATCGCCGGTGTCCCGGCGCGGCCAGTTCGTCCGCTCACCGATGAGGACCGGGACCTGCTCGCTGATCCGACGCGACTGGATCTCCCTGAATAGGGACGTCGAGTCCACTTTTGCGCTTGCTGTCAGACTATGTTGATACTGATTCTCTGTTGGCTATACCTTCTCTTTGTCAGTATGAGTGTAGGTGGAGCTCTGCTGCCGTCTGCTGACACCGCTGGAGTCGATCGGGCGGATCGGGCGGTTATGACAATCTGGATAGGTCTGCTGATGCTCGCCCTCCTGCTGCTCGTGGTGGCGCTGTTTGCACCCCTTCGCGCGGATGCCGTTCTGGCATCGGTGGGCAGCGCGGCCGTC
>JBEAVZ010000114.1:0-4005 GCA_041160645.1 Acidobacteriota bacterium | reverse complement strand
CGGATTGGCGCGGTCAATACGGTCGTGGTCGAAGGCGGAGAGCTTCACGGCTACAACACCGATGTGACCGGAGCGATGGCGCCGCTCGAGGCGCTGCTGCCGCTGGCGGGCGCGCGGGTGGCGGTGATTGGGGCGGGCGGCTCGGCGCGGGCGATCTGCTATGGATTGCAGGTGCGGGGCGCGGAGGTCACACTTTATGCGCGGGATACGGCAAAGGCGCAGATCCTTGCCAGTGAGTTTGGCGCCCGGGTCGCTCCGCTCGGATCGTTCGCCGGCGAGGTCGATGTCGTCATCAACTGCACGCCGCTTGGGATGCACGGCCACAGCGAGGGGCAGAGCCCGCTTCCGGCGGAGAGTCTGCGTGGAGTGCGGCTGGTCTATGATCTGGTCTACACCCCGGAGGAGACACGATTGCTTGAAGACGCCCGTGCCGCCGGTTGCCAGACGTTGGGAGGGTTGGCGATGCTGGTTGGGCAGGCAGCCGAGCAGTTCCGGCTCTGGACCGGTCTCGACGCTCCGCATGAGGTGATGTGGACCGCCGCTCGCCAGTGGACAGCGGTCACCGGGACGATCCTCGCCGGACACCAGGTCGCCTCAAAGGCCTCGGCCCACTATCCACAGGGAACGATCGAGATGCAGGCCCCCTTCTTCCGGGAGAGAGGTCTTGACCTCGCGGGATTCTTTCACGGGACGCTCAACATCTCGATTGCCCCGCGGCGCTTCGAGCTCCGTCGCGCCACCCACTTCTTTCCGCAGGTCGAATGGACTACCCACCATCCACCCGAGAACTTCTCGTTCTGCCGCTGCCGCGTGACGGCTGGCGGACGGACGGTCGATGGGTGGGTCTACTATCCCCACCCGGAGACCAAAGTCCGCCATTACCAGGAGACGTCGATCATCGAGGTGCTTGCACCACGAATCGACGGCCTCAGCTACGGCGCGACAGTGACGCTTGAGGTGCTGCCCGACGAGATCGCGATCGATTGAGGCGTGGGAGGGACGCCTACTGGAGAACCGACTCGATTGCGCCGACAATCTCCGGACTCTCTGGGACGAGGTCCGAGGCGAAGTGGGCAACCGGTCGCCCATCCGGCGCCACGAGGTACTTGTTGAAGTTCCAGGTCACCTTTCCGCCCAGCTGGGGATTGGCCATCTCATCCGTCAGGTAGCGGTAGAGCGGATGGATGTCGTCACCGGCCACGGAGATCTTCGAGAAGATGGGGAAGGTGACGTTGTACTTGCTGGTGCAGAACTCCTTGATCTCGGCGTCCGTGCCCGGTTCGCGCCAGGCAAAGTTGTTGGCTGGGAAGCCGAGGACGACCAGACCGCGTGATTGGTACTTATCGTAGAGTCGCTGCAACCCCTCATACTGTGGCGTAAAGCGGCACTTGCTGGCGACATTGACGATCAGCAGGGTCTTGCCACGATACTGGTCGAGGCTGACCAACTGACCGTCGATGTCGCGGGCTTCGACCTCATAGATCGATTTGACGAGACCGCCTGGCGCGGCCGGGTTCTTGCCGCTCGCCGCCCGACGGTACCAGATGGTCCCGCCAACCGCGATCGCGATGATGACAAGGCCAAGGATGAGGATGGAGTTCTTCCGATTGAGCATCAACGAATCCTATCTGAGCGCATTCTCGATCGCCTGCACAACCTTCTCGCTCTCCGGACGATCCGCAGAGTCGAAGCGGGCGATCGGCTGACCGGTCCGATCGATCAGAAACTTGTTGAAGTTCCAGGTGATCGGGCCGGCAAATTTGGGGTTGGTCTGCCGGTTGGTCAGAAACTGGTAGAGCGGATGCATATCCTGCCCATCAGCCGACAGTTTGGCAAACATTGGAAACTTGACATTGTACTTCATCGAGCAGAACTGGGCGATCTCCTGTTCCGTCCCCGGTTCCTGACCTCCAAAGTTGTTGGCCGGGAAGCCGAGAATGACCAGTCCGCGGGACTGGTAGCGGTCATAGAGCTGCTGCAGTCCGGCATACTGTGGGGTATAGCCACAGCGGCTGGCAACATTGACGATCAGCATGACCTTTCCCTTGTACTGATCGAGCTTGACGCTCTTGCCGCGGATGTCCCGCACCGGGATATCATAGATTGTCCCAGCGAGGGTGGGCAGTTTGCTCGAAAATACTGGTCGGGCACTGGTCATCAGAAAGCCACAGAGGGCGAGGATGGCCACCAGCGCGAAGATCGAGAGGGCAATTCCGGAATATCTCTTCATCTTAGATTGATCCTTTCAAAGAAGAATGACCCGGCAAGCCTAACCGTCGATTATCCCGAATTCGCTATATAGTTGTCATAATTTGTTCATCGATTCCGCTCTTTTCGCGACTCTTTCTTGTCACTGATGCAGAAGAGGTGGGTCGCGCTGCGCAGGAAGAGTTCGCCCGCGGCGGCGACCGGCGAGGAGACGAACATCTGATCGTTGAAGCGGTTGGTCGCCAACACTTCGAACGTTTCACCCATTTTGAGCACGGTGACGACCCCACTCTCACTCGCGATATAGAGCTTTCCATCTGCGCCAATCGGCGAAGCTTTGAAGCTGTCGGGTTCTGGCAGTCGTTTCAGCTGGTAGTGGGGTTCGCCGGTCGTGGCATTGTAGCAGTGGAGCAGCCCGTTGTCGGAGAGGACGTAGTACCTGTTCTCGAAGAGAACCGGAGACGGTGTATAGGCCGTTCCACGAGTGTGTGACCAGGCGACGGCGTCGCTGCCGGTCAGATCGCCCTCCCGTCCGAGCCGGATCGCCATCAGCTTTGGATCTCGATAGCCGCTCATGACGATGAGGAGATCCTTGTTGAGGACTGGGGATGGAATGACATTGGCGCCAAGCCCGCCACACTCCCAGATCACTCGTCCGTTGGCCGGATCATAGGCTCTGGTGCGGTTGGTTGCGGAAAGGATGATCTGTTGGCGTCCTTGCCAGGTGATGGGGTAGGGCATCGACCACGAGCTTGCTTCATCCCGGTCGGCCCGCCACGCAACACGGCCGGTTCGTTTGTCGAGCGCCACGATCTGCGATCCACTCTCCTGGTCATAATTGAGAATGAGCAGGTTGTCGATCAGCAGCGGGGCGCTCCCCTCGCCGAACTGCAGCCGCATGCGTTGTTTGATTCCCAGATCCTGTTTCCAGAGAAGACGGCCATTGAAATCGTAGGCGAAGACTCCGCGCGAGCCGAAGGATGCGTAGACAGCCCGTCCGTCCGTTGCCGGGGAGTTGGAGGCAAAGCTGCCGTACTGGCGGTGGTATCCCTCGTGGGGCGTCGCGGTTGTGGCGACCTGTTCCCAGATCAGCTTGCCGGTGCGCCGATCGAGACACAAGATAATAAAGCGGTGCTCCTCGCCGGCGCCAGCTCCACCACCTGCCCCACCACCGGCTCCACCATTGGCTCCGCCAGCCCGGCGGCCTCCGCCACCCATCCGCCCACCACTGCCACCCGCGCCCGCTTCGCTGCCGCCAGGCTGGTTTCGATTGCCAGTCGGAATAGCGGTGGTCAGAAAGATCCGCTCCCCCCAGATAACCGGCGTCGAGAAGCCACGTCCGGCGATTGGCACCTTCCATTTCACCAGGCGATCATCGCCAAACTCGATGGGAAGAGCCGTCGGGGCCAGGCCATCGAAATTGGGGCCACGCCACTGCGGCCAATGCGCCACCGGATTGTTCTTTGCTCCTGGGCGGGCGGTCGCGCCGGGCTGCGCCAGCCCGACGTGTGACAACACAAAGAAGGTCGGTAGAATCAACGCGACCTGCCATTGCCGTAGCGTCTGCTTCATGGTGATCATTCCCCCTGCTCAAAACATTTTGATGGTCAGACCTCACTGCTCGAATGCGCTGGTCCGGATATTACTCCACTCAGCTTTCTGCGGCAGATGACCAATCGTCCACCGGAATGGTTGGTCGATGATCACCCCTCTCTAGCGCAGAAACTCTGCTTTTCCCGTCTCGAGATGGTAGACGGCCCCCTTGAGCTTCAGTTGCTGGCGCGTTACGAGTTGGCG